>CAKTGD010000270.1 GCA_934561335.1 uncultured Oscillospiraceae bacterium | reverse complement strand
AATACACCTAACGAGCAGCAGCTGCTGCAGGAGTTCGCCAAACGCCTGCACACCCAGCTGATTGCCTTTATTCCGCGTGACGTTATCGTCAATAAGGCAGAAAACCATCGCCAGACTGTGCTGCAATATGCACCGGAAAGCGCTCAGGCCGGTGTTTACCGCAAGCTGGCGCATGATATCTGGCATAATGAAAACATGGCTATCCCTACGCCGATGAGCTTTGAGGAGCTTGAAAAGCTGGTGGCCGAATATGGCAATTAAAACAAGACGCTTTTACAGCGCACGCAAAAGCTGCAGCTGCAGCATGCCGGGCGTATGGCGCGCTGTTGCCTATATGGACGGCGCTGTAGTAGTTTTTCACAGCCCGCGTGCCTGTGCTCATGTAGCACGCACGATGGATATCAATTCCCAATACCGCACTCTTTCCGAGAATGAGCGCGAGCAGTGGGGCTCCGTACCGTTGCTCAGCAGCCAGATGCAGGAAAAGGATGCAATTTTCGGCGGAGTGGCACGTTTGGAAAAATGCCTGCGCTTTGCTATTGAAACATATAAGCCTAAGTGCTTGATGATTGCCAATTCCTGCGTTGCCGGTGTTATCGGTGACGATGTGGAATCCGTGGCACGCGAGGTGGAGGAGGAATACAATGTTCCTATCCTTACTGTAGAATGCTGCGGCTTTTTAGGCGCGGAATATTATGATGGTTATTTTGAGATTACGCAGAAGCTGTTGGAGCGCTTCGTCAAGCCTTGCGCCAAGCAAAGGGACAGCGTACTGCTTTTAGGTGATAACGGTGGCCCGTGGGGCCATTATGCAAAAGAGGTTACGCGTATTCTGCAGGAGTTCGGCGTAGAGGTTATCGGTCAGTTTCCCGGCTATATGGCTATGGATGAGCTGGAAAAGGTGGCGGCTGCCGAATATGCTGTTGTGCTTGGCGGCCGCGGGCAGACGCACATCGGCCTGCGTAAGGTTGCAGAGCAGCTGCAGGAAAAATACGGTACACATTATCTGGCTGATATTTATCCTGTAGGCTGGCAGGAAACGCAGGACTGGATTATCAGTATCGGACGTATGCTGGGGCGCGAAGCGTTGGCACAGCAGGTGCTGAAGCTGGAGCAGCAACGCTTAGATGAGCAGCTGCAGCATTTTCTGCCGGTAACGGAAGGCAAGAAAACAGTGCTGTGCATCGGCCGTATACTAAGATATTTTCATCCGGGGAATATCCTGCAGACTATCAGGCTTTTACGCTTGAATCTTACAGGCATTATTCTCTTGGATTCCTATGACGGTGATGAGCGCGAAGCGATGCTGAAGGTTGTGCAGGAAAACAGCGATGTGCCTGTATATACTACGGCGGAGGGTGAAAAGCTGGTAGCTGATGCAGACATCGTGTTGACAACGCATGAGCTGCAGAATAAGGAAGCACGTCAGATTTTCCTGCCGATGCTGCCGCAGGTTGCTGTTGCCGGTGAGGTCAAGATGATGCAGGGAATTTATCAGAGTCTGT
>CAKTGD010000269.1 GCA_934561335.1 uncultured Oscillospiraceae bacterium | reverse complement strand
CTTGAGATCAACGCCGGCATTATGCTCCATGCAATAGTCCATGATGGCCTTTTTAGCAGCCTCAATGCCCTTTTCCTTGCCACCCTTGAGTGCCTTCTCGTAAGCCTCGACAAGAGACGGACGAATCCAAAGGCTCTGGTCCTGAAGAGCGATGCGATAGAGTGTAGCATCGTGGAGCGTATCCGTATAGGTCTGGCAGAGTTTCTCGATGCGTTCGATCACGTCCTTGTATTCCGGCTTGCCACTCTGGGCGGCAAACTGGCGGAAACGTTCCTCTTCTGCCTTTTTCTGGTCGATGAGATGAATCTTCTCCACGGCCTCGTTCATACCACCGAAGTTCTTGATGCTGTTACCCCATGAAGCATATTCGTCCTCAAGGAGCAGACGGTTTTCATCGCTCTGGTCCATCAATTCCTTGTAGTACTTGAGCAACGGGTTACCGGCAACGATGATAGGCTGGTTCGTAGCCTCGCAGCGGAGTTTCACCTCAGCAGCAGTCAGATAGCGACTGGTCGTTCCGGGGAAGCCCATGATCATGGTGTAGTCACCCTCGTTCATACCCTTCAATGAGATGGGCAAGAATTTCTTCACCTTGAGGGGCACGTTTGATTTGCTGTAAGGAGCAGGTTCGCCATTCTTGTCGGCATAGATGCGGAACATGCAGAAATCCGCATTGTGGCGAGGCCACATCCAGTTATCGGAGTTACCGCCAAACTGACCGATGTTGTAGGGAGGATTGGCCACAAGACGCACATCGTCAAACACCTGTTCGTAGAAAATATAGAACTGGTTGCCACCGAAATAAGGCACGATGCGGGCCTTCATGCCCTTTTTCTTGCTGAATGCGCTTTTCTTCAGCATCTTCTGGGCCAAGGGAGCGAGGAAGCCCATACTCTGACGCGTGTATTCGTCGGCATGGCGCTTTTTGGCTTCGGCATTCACCTCGTTCGTCACGTCAGTGATACCCAGCACGAACGTAAACGTCAGGCTCTCCGGCGTACGGAGTTCTTCAGAGCGGTTATGAGCAAAATAGCCGTCTTTCATGTAGTCATGGCCGATGGCGCTCATTTCATGCACGTAGCTGAAACCGCAGTGATGGTTGGTCAGGACGAGACCGTCGCCGCTCACCACCTCACCAGTACATCCGCCACCGAAAATGCCGATGCATTCGCGGAGCGAAGGAGCTGTTTCGCTGTAGAGTGCCGAAGGGGGCAACTGCAGACCGGCCTTGCGGAGCGAATCCTCAAGGTGCTGCTGCTGCATGAGTTTGAGAAGCCACATACCCTCGTCGGCGTGTGCTCCTGTAAGGCCCATAACGAAAGCCATACAGAAAAGAATGATTTTCTTCATTGCAAGTTGGTTGAAGTGTTTGGAAAATGAAAGAACTGGCGGAACTGCTCCGAACCTTCTTCAGAAGCAATTCCGCCAGGTGAATGAGTTGCAGTGTGGGGGAAAGCAACAGAATGAATTACATGTTCATACCGCCGTCCACCTGGATCACCTGTCCGCTCACGTAGCTTGACATGTCAGA
>CAKTGD010000268.1 GCA_934561335.1 uncultured Oscillospiraceae bacterium | reverse complement strand
GCGAACCTACGTCTGGTTGTCAGCATTGCAAAGCGTTATGTCGGAAGAGGAATGTTATTCCTTGATCTGATTCAGGAAGGAAACCTGGGGTTGATTAAGGCTGTTGAAAAATTTGATTACCGCAAGGGATATAAGTTCTCTACCTATGCAACCTGGTGGATCCGTCAGGCGATTACCCGTGCGATTGCCGATCAGGCAAGAACCATTCGTATTCCGGTACACATGGTCGAGACAATTAACAAGCTGATCCGTGTCAGCCGTCAGTTGCTGCAGGAGCTTGGAAGAGAGCCGCTTCCGGAGGAAATCGCAGAGGAAATGAACCTTCCGGTAGAACGTGTCCGTGAGATCTTAAAGATTTCCCAGGAGCCGGTTTCTTTGGAAACCCCGATCGGTGAAGAGGAAGATTCCCATCTGGGTGACTTTATCCAGGATGATAATGTGCCGGTTCCTGCCGATGCAGCAGCATTTACCCTGTTAAAGGAGCAGCTCGTTGAGGTTTTGGGAACCCTGACCGAAAGAGAGCAGAAGGTACTCCGTCTCCGTTTCGGTCTCGATGATGGACGTGCCCGAACCCTTGAGGAAGTCGGTAAGGAATTTAACGTAACCAGAGAGCGTATCCGTCAGATTGAGGCGAAAGCACTCCGTAAGCTCCGTCATCCGAGCAGAAGCCGTAAGCTGAAGGACTACCTGGATTAACGATTCAGGGTCATGCGAAGGGAAAGCGGCATAGCGGTGGCTGGCAAATGGGATCCGGAACAGTGATGGTCCGGATCAGTGAAGGATGGAGAAGAAAATGACAGGGAAAACAGCAGGAGGTGTCCGTCTGTCGGAGAGAATGCTGGCAATTGCGCAGATGGTAAGTCACGGAATGCGCGTATGTGATGTTGGATGCGATCACGGCTTTATATCGATTTATCTTGTAGAGGAGGGAATTGCGCCTTCAGTGCTTGCCATGGACATTGGAAAGGGACCGCTGCAGCAGGCACAGAGTCACATTGAAGAAGCAGGACTGCAGGATAGAATCCATACACGGCTGTCGGATGGCTTGACACAGTACCGGGAAGGAGAGGCAGACTGCCTCATTATTGCCGGAATGGGAGGTCCGCTCATGCAGGAGATCCTCTCAAATAAAAAGGTAGAAGATTTCAGGGAGATGATCCTTGCACCACAATCCGAAATCTGTGAATTCCGGAAATTCCTTGCGGATCACGGATTTGAAATTGTGGCTGAAAATATGGTTTTTGAGGATGGAAAATACTATCCTATGATGAAGGTTCAACGGCAGAGTGGGGGAGAGGTGGATCGAAAAGCGTCCTCCATACCGGGAACACAGGATGAGGAAATAGCTTACCGGTTCGGGCCGCTCCTGCTTGCACGCAAGCACCCTGTTTTAAGACAGTATTTACATAAGGAAGAGCGTAAAAATATTGAAATTTTGAATTCGCTGAATGATTATGAGGGGGAACGAATCAGCGCAAGGCGGAATATACTGGAACAGGAATTATTTTTTATCCGGAAAGCGCTGCAGGAAAT
>CAKTGD010000267.1 GCA_934561335.1 uncultured Oscillospiraceae bacterium | reverse complement strand
CCTATGTGGACGGCATGCGCCGGGTTGTCACCATGATCGGCGGCACCGCCACCACCTGCTTCGGCGGCCCCAAGGACGAGGACAACACCCAGTGGCCCTCCAAGATCACGGTCTGTGCCAAGACCGGTACCGCCCAGCACTCCTCCGGCGGTTCTGACCACGGCGCTTTCATATGCTTCGCCCCCATGGACGATCCCCAGATTGCCATCGCTGTTTTTGGCGAAAAAACCGCTCACGGCGGTTCTATGGCCCCCGTTGCCGAGCCAATTCTGAAGGCCTACTTCGAAATGGTGGACGCCAGCGAGGTGTATACCTATGAGAACGGTCTGAGCTGAGGGCAGTGGACAATTGACAGTTGACAATTGACAATTGACAATTAGGAACTCTCTAATCGAAGATCCCCCGCTTTTCCGGGCATTGTTTCCGGGAAGCGGGGGATTTTATACACTTTATAGGGCGTTCTTCGACAGTTTTTATCTTTGTTTGACTTTTCCCTTTCGGCGCATTATAATGACTTCTGTGAAATCCCACCGTCCAAGTCGAGTTTTTTCCTCCTTTGTAGGCGGTGTGCGGTAAAAGACGGTTGCCTGCCATCCCGTGAGAGCGGAATGGAGGCGTGTAGGCGGCTCTCACGGGAAATCTTTTCCGAGGGAGGCGATACATATAACTTCGACGCTGTTAACTGTCCTTGGGGTTTTGGGCTCCATCGCCAGCATCGTGTCTCTCGTGCTGTATCTGCACGATAAAAAGAAGTAGGCCGTCTGTCACCAGCAGACGGCCTACGGTTTGAGGGCTAAGCTCTCGACCAGATAGCTTATATGTTTGTGGCAACCGTCGGGTTTCCACCACGGGGAGGTGTCTGTTACCGCAGGCATCTCCTTGTGCTATTATTATAGCCTTGAGATGAAAAAATGTCAAGGCCGTTCGCGGACAACGCCCGGCAGCTCTAATTTTTCCAGGATAGAACCGGCCGTCCCGGGGACAGCCTTCAGATTCCCTTGTCCACGGTCTTCTCCGCGAATACCAGATTGACCGCCGTGCCCAGAGCCGCGAAGACCGTGCCCAGGAGCAGCATGGCGGTGATCCCCAGCGTGTCAATGAGCCGTCCGCCCAGCAGGGCACCGAAGACGTTGGCAAGGGTGTAGGCGGAGGTAAAGTATGCCTGTCCCTTGACGGCATCCTGGGGTTCTATGATTGCGTTTACATAATACACGGAGGCGATGGCGATCAGCGCCCAGGCGCCCACCTGGGTCAATTGGAAAAGGTAGTAGACCGTGACGTTGGGGGCCAGCCAGGAGCCGACCGCCTTGAGCAGGAAGAAAAAGCCGGTGAGCTTCATGTAGAAGCTGCTGCTTTTTTTGCGGAGCATCCGGGTGAACAGCAGCATGGTGGGCAGCTCGGAAAGGGCCGCCAGAGCCATGGACAGGCCCATGTGGCTGCTGTCCCCGCCCTTGGTGCGGATGATCTGCAGGGTGAAGCTGTTCAAAAACACATGGCTGATGTAGAGCAGGATGCACCCGAAGAGCACTCCTGTGA
>CAKTGD010000266.1 GCA_934561335.1 uncultured Oscillospiraceae bacterium | reverse complement strand
ACTCAAACTTCGCACCCTGTTTTAGCGTCAAAATCAGCCTTTAGCCCGTCTAAATCGAGGAATTTCGCAACATCAGCCGGCAAATCAGCCAAGAACTCCACGATGAGGGCGCAAATACCCTGCTGCAAGGGATGAAACCCCTGCAGCAATTCTTCCAGAAAAAGTTGCAATTTCTCCAAAGCCTCCGCAAACGATATATCCGCCAATTCGTCTGCTACCAGGCAAAACAATGGACCGGCAGAACGAAGATCCTGGTTCTCCCGGATACCAACCGCCAGGAACATATATCGGGCAAACACAATGGCGCACTGGGCGCACATTGCATCGTAAGAAAGAGAGCGGCACTCTCCGGTCAGCCGCAGCACAGATTTGCTGGTTTTGAAGAAAACCTCAATGTCCCAGCGCTTGCCGTAGAGCTGGATGATCTCGTCCTCTGTCAACGTCGTATCGGTGGAAATCAGCGCCAGAAAATCTTTCCGATTGCTGCGGTTTCGGACAAATACCAGCTTGGCCGGAATAGGCGCATCCTCCGGCTCTCCACCACAAATTTCAATGGGGACGCTCAGCAAATAACGGGAGCGACCACGGCGTTTTTTGCACCGAGCGCAGATCTCCTTGCAGGACAGCAGCTCGCCCTGAAACGAGTAGTGGATCTTGCTGCTTTTCTTCACCATGGCCACGACATCCAGATTCTTTTCTCGCATGGAACGGATTACCTTCGGGGAAGAAAACCAACTGTCAAAGAGGACATAGTCCGCACAAATCCCTGCAGATTGGGCTTCGAAAATCAAATCCGAGATGACTTCCGTTCCCTTTTTTACGGCCAATTCCCGCGTTTTTGCTCCATTGCTGCGAGAATCCAGAATCTTTCCTTCAGAAAGTCGATTCTCCTGTTTACCTGTAGACAACAGACAGGAATTCACCGGAAGGAAGGTCACGCCGTCAGACCAGCCAAGGGTAACCATGCGGAAGCCACGGGTGTAACGGTGACGGGCATGGTCGTAAACCTTCGCTAACAGCTCTGCTTTTTTGGAGCCGTTTCTCTCAAAAACGGTGTCATCAATGACAAAAGCGTTCCTGCGTTTTTCGTTGGTCAAAGGCTCCACCGTTGTTCCAATGATCTTGGCGGAGAGCAGCGTTGTAAAGCGCATCCAGTTGATGTGCGTGGCATTTTTGAGACGGTATACGGTGTCTTTTCTGAAGGCCGGAGCTTTGCCGGATTGCATGTCCAGAAACATGCTGCGATTGCGAAATACCAGGCAGAACAGGTAGCTCATGATGGCCATGACGGACACGCCTTGCTGCTTGTAAGCATTGCTTTTTCGCAGAATTTCACTCAGTTGATACCGCTTGAAAAATTCCTGGATTCTTGCGGAAATCTGCTTCCCATTTTCTTCATCAAATGCTATACTCTTCATTGTGCAGGCCCTCTTTTTATGTGTTTGATGATTTTTAGCAATTTCATTTTAACACATATAGAGCCTGCACATTTTTTGTTTTCATCTTAACTGAAAAGTTGCATTTTCAAAGGTGCGAAGTTTGAGTTA
>CAKTGD010000265.1 GCA_934561335.1 uncultured Oscillospiraceae bacterium | reverse complement strand
GCCAGCAGGCCGCAGGAGATACCAAACGCCCGCGCCCGCGAAGATACCACGACGCGCAGGCCCGCGCGAAATTCTAACGCGCCCGCGCGAGGTACTGGCGGCGCGGCGGTCGTCCTTTGCGGGTTCGGAAGCCCAAAATTTTTTTAGGTAAGGGGTCAAAAAACCGCTTCCGGGGAGCCGGGGCGGGAAAAGTTGGCGGGGTCAAAAATGCGACAGAGAAAGAAAACGGGGCGGTTTTGGACAAAAAAAGAAGCCGCCTATGCGGCGGCTGATGGTGAGATCGGCGGGCGGCGGGTATCATTTTCGTAGCATCACGAAAATGGTCAGAGGGAGAGCGGGACGACGATGCCGCGACGGGAAATAGAAAAGCGGAACCGCCAACAGACTGTAGGCAGTTCCGCTATTATTCTTTCTGTTCCAGATCGCCGGTGAGCCATACGAGGGAAACACCGAGAACGCGGGCGAAGATGGCAAGCTCATAATCGGTAACGAAGCGGTCGCCGGTCTCAATGCGGCTGATTGCCTCTCGCCCCAGACCGACACCATAGACCTGCATCTTGGCGGCAAGGGCATCTTGGGATAGGCGCTGGGCAGTCCTCGCCTGATGTATTCGGTCGCCGGAGATATTGGCCCGCCCGGAGTAATCATATATTTTCATAAGCCGTACCTCCTGTTCTGCTTGACAATACCATTTTTTACGGATAATCTTGTAATAAAGATTTACAAAATATAAGAAAGCAGAGAAAAAAGTAGAAAAGATTTACAATATGCTGAAACGCGGACACGGGTGTGACGCACAAATGTGAGGCGGCAGACTGTATCGCAGCGGAGTTGTTTTTTGAATAGGCGTAAGCTGGCCGGGACAATGCACCCAGCTCAAACCAGCTTGAACAAGCTCAAACCATAAAAAACGGAGAAAGGATGAAAGAAAATGGCAAGGGAAAAAGACAGGCGGAGGTGGAGCCTGCGGCGAATGGCGGTGACGGCGGCGGTCGTTGCGCTGTGCTTGTTGCTGGCCGGATGCGGCGGCGGGGACACAGGCGACAAGATCAGCGCACCATTTGAAAGCGGAAAGTGCAAGGGGATGGAGTTGGAGGTCGTCAAAAGCCAACTGGCAGAAGCGGGCTTCACCAACATTCAGGAAAAGCCGCAGGAAACGGCAACGGAATTTCTTGCAGACAGCGTTATCTCGGTGAAGATCGGCTCGAACACAAGCTGGAACAGCGCCAACACGTGGAAGCCGGATACAAAGATCGCCATTGAGTATTACGCCTATACGGGTATCCGGCATATTGATGTGACTATGGATATTACCATGGGCGGTGAGGATGGGAAACCAGTATTTACCGTGCAGACCAGCTTACCGGACGGAACGAAATTGAGCGCAGAACTTTCCTACAATGGCGAACTGGCGGGCGGGCGCGAGGACTATGTGGAGACGCAGACCATCACGGTACAGGACGGCAAAGCGCAGACCGCGCCATTCACAAAGGACGGAGAGATGCTGACGGGGCAATACCGCTTTGGCGTGGTCATGTTCCCGGCGGA
>CAKTGD010000264.1 GCA_934561335.1 uncultured Oscillospiraceae bacterium | reverse complement strand
TTCAAAGCTATCTAATAAGGCGTGATTCTGTTTCGAGAATCCTGGCTATCGCCCGTGAGTTGCACATCAGTCTGGATGCCATTGCATACGCTGGCACCTCTCGCCCGAATTCGGTCAGCGCCGATGTGCTGGAATTTTTCTCCGGAAAAGATGATGCGGAATCAAAAGACTATATTTATTATAATGCTTATCGACTTTAGACAGCAACCTACAAAATGTGGTTTGTATGGATCAGCTTTACCCCTGATTCAATCGCAGGAACAGCGAGAATCAGTTGGGAAAGGCACCTAAATCTTGTGCCTTGCTGAGTTAAGCCGATAAGCATATTTATTATTATTACATACAACAACGGCAGCACCATAAAATATTGTGGTCATTCTTATGATCGGTTAGATGAAGAGGGAACAGCAACTGTTTTGGAACCTACAGAAAATGATTTCCTTATCTTTAAGTTTTAATTTTTATGAGGTATATGATGAAATCAAAAAGGATCCTATATTTTAGTTTTCTGTTGGCATTGCTTCCGGTTTTTCTTGAATGGTTTAGAATAGGAAGTCCAGGAATACGCCCTCCATGCAGAGGGATTTACCTGGTAAGGGGTGAGTTCTATTTTGCAGTAGCCCTCTATTATGTGATGTTGTTTCTAAAAAAGAACTGGGGGATCATAGCTGCCCATCTTTTAGTGGTGGTTTCCTATATTATTGCTATGAGTCAATTCACGGTTCGCATGAATTTAATGGGCAAACCGAATCTGAAATATACAATGCAAAGGCTCAAACCCACCTGCTGGATAGCCATTCTTGCTGTTATTATGCATTTCATCTTGACAATTCTATTATTAAGGCAAGAAAACAAGCATAAAGAATAATGCACAGAACGGTGCCCGAACGGCGCCGCTCTGTTTTGACGCCATGGACCGGGTCGTGACCATCACTGACGCCCGGAACGGCATCACTACCTACGCCTACGATGACATGGACCGAGTCACGGAGATGCGGTATCCCAACGGCTGGGTGGAGTATTATACCTATGACAAGATGGGCCGCCTTCTGGCGGTGGACGACACCCATCCCAGCGAGAAGCCCGCTAAGACCCAGAAGCATACTTATGCGTATGATGCCAACGGCAACATGACCTATGAGACGGGCGTTGGCAGCCATAACTGCGATTACATCTACAACAACCTGAACCAGCAGATCGACCGCTCCTCCGACAACTGGAAGTCCCACACTACCAGCGCCTACGACAAGCGGGGCAACCTGATTCTGGAGGAGTACATCAAGAACAAGAAGGTCACCACTGCCGGCGCCGACCGTTACCGCAAGGAGCAGGAGGCACAGGCAGCTCTGTACCAGCGGCAAAAAGACGCGGAAGCCGTCCGCTATGAACAGGAGCAGGCGGCGGAAGCCGCCAAGAAGGCCGCCGAGGCTGCCCGTTTCGCCAAGGAGCAGGAAGCTGCCGGCATCGCCGCCGTGGGTCAGGCGGAGGCCGAGGCCATCCGGGCCAAGGCCCTGGCAGAGGCCGAAGGTATCGACAAGAAGGCGGAGGCCATGAA
>CAKTGD010000263.1 GCA_934561335.1 uncultured Oscillospiraceae bacterium | reverse complement strand
GATTAGCTCTTGCGCTTCTTGTTTTGATTGTGATAGCCATAACCATAGCCATAGCCATAAGAGTAGCCATAACGATAGTTTCCATATCTGCTGCTTACATAGCGTGTGCCGTTAAGGAGAAGGGCCATATGCTTGTACACTCCTTCAGCAGCGAGCTGGTCAACGTCCTTCAAGCTCGCACGATCCATCAAGCCGGCACGAACCACGAAGAGTGTGATGTCAACTTCCTTAGCCACAATGTTGGCATCAGCCACAACATCGATAGGCGGACAGTCAACAAGAATCAAGTCATATTCCTCACGAAGTGCAGCGAAAAGCTTCGGCAAGCGCTCGCTCTGCAGAACTTCAGAGGGGTTAGTCGGAATCACTCCTACGGGCAGTAAATCAACATTCTTTCCGATTGAATCGGAGATGATTGCACTGTGGAAATCCTCTTCAAAACCACTCAAGAATCCTGACACACCCTTGTGGGGCGAATTGATGGACTTCGAAAGGGAGCCCTTACGCAAGTCAAGGTCAACCATGATGACCTTCTGGTTTTTCAGCGACATGTCCATGCCAAGGTTCATGGTGATGAACGTCTTACCCGAATTCGGATTGAAAGACGTCAGCATCAACACCTTGTTCTCCCTACCCACTGAATTGATATAGTAGTCCAGTTTGGTTCGGATGATACGGAAGGCCTCATTGATGAGGTCCCGGTTATTCTCTTGAACGTAAACGATACGGTCGTCATTGTTCGTAGAGATACGATGGAATCGGCTCGTTCGGATAGCTGGAATTTCGCCAAGGAGCGAGGTATTCAGACCCTCAAGATCTGCACGGCCACGTACTGAATGGTCGAGGTTTTCACGCAGGAAGAGGAGACCAGCGGGAACGCAGATACCAGCTGCAAATGCGATGAGCAACATCATGCTCTTCTTGGGCGATGTCGGTGCATCAGAACCCATAGGGGGCTGGACGATTCGTGTGTTCCAAGCTGTGAACGTCTTGGAAAGCTCATTCTCTTCACGTTTCTGGAGCAGATAAAGATAGAGTGCTTCCTTCACCTTCTGCTGACGTCCGATGGTGAGCAACTGCTTGGCCTGACGCGGTGCGGTGGCAATCTTCTGATTGTTCTCAGCTTCAGCCATTTCCCAATTCTTCATCTGCGAGTTGAGCTGACTGATCAGATTGTCGAGTGAATGCATGATTGTCGCACGCTGCATAGCGAGATCCTGATCAAGACGCTGAACAAGCGGAGAGGTTTCAGAACTGTTTTCAAGCACATTGTTGCGCGTGTTCAACTGCTGGTTGTAGTTAGCAATCATCTGCTCGATACCCGTGCTTCCTATACCCGTATTGCTGGGGAGATACTGGCCAATCTTCGAATGATCAGCCAAATATTCACGAATATAGCGTGCTACACTCAGCTCGTTGTTAAGCGTAAGAATCTGATCTGTGTTCTTCGAACTCTGACGCATATAGAGTTGCGGTGCTGAGGTTTCGTCGGGTAAAAGCGTTTCACTTCTGTAGTCGGAAATCTGCTGGTCCACATCGCCAAGTTCCTTGCTCAAGAGTTCAAGACGGTTGGTGAT
>CAKTGD010000262.1 GCA_934561335.1 uncultured Oscillospiraceae bacterium | reverse complement strand
GCGGTGGAGGAAAAGTACGATGCCATCCAGCGGGAGATCAACCGGCTGGAGCACACCGGCGTGGCTCCCTCCCCGGCACTGACGGCCTTTCTGACGGAGCACGGCACTGCCGATGCCCCGGATGGCTGTTCTCTGTTGGCGCTGCTGAAGCGGCCCCAGCTCCACTATGATGAGCTGGCGCCCTTTGACCCCAGCCGTCCGGCGCTGACGGCGGATATTGCCGAGGAGATCGAGATCTCCGTGAAATATGAGGGCTACATCAAGCGCCAACTGCAGCAGGTGGCGGAGTTCAAGCGTGTGGAGGGTCACAAGCTACCCCCGGACCTGGATTACAACGCCATTCAGGGTCTGCGGTTGGAGGCAAGAGAGAAGCTCTCCGCCGTGCGGCCCATGGATCTGGGACAGGCGTCCCGAATCTCCGGCGTCAGCCCCGCCGATTTGACGGCGCTGATGATCTGGCTGGAAAATAAACGCTGAAAGAAGGATATTCATGCGAAAGTTTTTAGCAATCGTGGTCTGCAAGCTGGGCCGATTTGTAGGCAAGCTGGTGGGCAAGGGCAGCTCTATGCCCGGCAAGTTCGCCCTGAAGATCTGCCCGGACATTTTGAGACGGGTACAGCTGCCGCCCCATATCATCGCCGTCACTGGTTCCAACGGAAAGACCTCCACTGTGGAGATGATCGCCACCGTCCTGCGTTCCCAGGGCAAGAATGTGATCTACAACGCCGAGGGCTCCAACCAGGTGGAGGGCGTCACCACCCTGATTCTGACCCACGCCACCCTTGGCGGCAAAGTCAACGCCGACGTACTGCTGCTGGAAAGCGACGAGCGGTATGCCGCCCACAGCTTCAAGTACTTCCACCCCACGGAGTTCGTCATCACCAACCTGTACCGGGACCAGCTGACCCGGAACGGCCATCCGGAAAGCGTGTTTGACGCCATTCTCCCCGCCATCCACCCCGATACAGAGCTGATTTTGAACGGCGACGATCCCCTGTCCAGCTGTTTTGCCATCGGTCACGAAAAGGTGAAGTGGTTTGGCCTGAACCATTGTGCCACGGACACGGAGGCCCCCACCGGCGTGTACCACGACGGCGCTTACTGCCCGGTGTGCCACGCCCCCATGGAATACGACTACGTCCACTATAACCACATTGGCGCCTACCGCTGCACCAAGTGCGGCCACGCCCGGCCCGCTCCGGACTATGCCGCCACGGATCTGGATCTGAAAGGCGGCAAGCTGGTGCTGGACGGCCAATATACCGTGGCGCTGGCCTTCCGCAGCATTTACAATGTCTACAACATTCTGGCGGCCTATGCCGCCTGCCGGGAGTGCGGCGTGGAGGGGGCTGCCATCGCGGACACCCTCAGCAGCTACATCCTGAAAAACGGCCGGATGCAGACCTTTACGCTGGGGCAGCATCACGGCACGCTTCTCACCAGCAAGCACGAAAACTCCATCGCCTACGATACCAACCTCCGTTATATCGCCTCCACCAATGACGACTGCACGGTGCTGATCATTGTGGACGCCGTATCCCGGAAGTATTTCACCAGCGAGACAAGCTGGCTGTGGGACATCGACTTTGACCAGCTGAATGTCCCCCATGTGAA
>CAKTGD010000261.1 GCA_934561335.1 uncultured Oscillospiraceae bacterium | reverse complement strand
GAGCATGGAGGTCGGCCCGCAGTCATATTCCGTCATCTGATAGCGCAGCGGGTTCTTCATCGTACCAGCTCCTTATAGCAGTCGTCAAAAATTTTCAGAAATTCCGTGGCCTCCTCCGCCGTCGTCAGGTGGCTGAGGCTGATGCGCCACGAGGAAAGGGCGTTTTTCCGGTCGCGGCTCACCGCGTACACCGCCTTGGAGGGCGTATTCTCCACGGAACAGGCGGACTTCACGGACACGCAGACGCCGCGCCGCGCCAGCGCCTGCTGAAATGCCGTTCCCCTCACGCCGCCGACGCTCAGATTCAGAATGTGCGGCACGGCGTTTTCCGGGCTGTTGAAGCGGACGTTCGGGTATTTTGCAAGCTCCGTGCGCAGGAAGCCGTTCACCGCCCGGACGCGGGCAGTCCGCGCTTCCTGATTTTCCAGCGCCAGCCGCAGCGCCTTTTCGATCGACACCGCCAGACCCAGCGCGGGCGTTCCGCTGCGGTAGATCGTGGTGCTGGCACCGCCGGAGATCTGCGGCTCGATCACGAGACCCCGGCGCTTGTACAGTGCGCCGATGCCGTTGGGTCCGTAGAATTTATGGGCGGTAAAACTTAAAGTATCAACGCCGTCAAACCAGAGGTCGGTTTTGCCAACGGCCTGGGTGGCATCGACATGCAGGCGGCAGTCCGGGTACTGCTTGACGATCTCGGCAATTTCGCGGATGGGCTGCACGGTGCCGATCTCGCTGTCAACTGCGCAGATGGCGACTAAAATCGTATCTTCGCGC
Organism: uncultured Oscillospiraceae bacterium; assembly: GCA_934561335.1. The sequence goes on along the minus strand of CAKTGD010000261.1, from coordinate 849 downwards.
AGCAGTTCCCGCAGCTGGTCGAGGTTAATTCTGCCGTCGCGGTTCACGTTCAGCAGGTCAATCTCGTATCCCTGCTGCTGCAAGACCGAAAGCGACGCGCCCACCGAGGAATGCTCCAGTTGGGTGGAGATGATGTGTTTGCCGATGTGCCGGGACGCCTGGGCAATGCCCTTGACGGCCAGGTTGTTGGCCTCGCTTGCGCCCGAAGTATAGATGATCTCGGCGGGCTGCACGCCCAGCAGCCTGGCGATGGACTCGGTCACGCGGGCCATCTCGGCGCGGGCGGCCTGCCCGGCACAGTGGGTCGAGTTGGGGTTGGCAATATACATCTGCTCGGTTTTGCAGTAAACGTCCAGCACGGCCGGATCTACTGGCGTGTTGGCGGAATAATCAAGATAAATCATGGATTTCAGCTTGCCTCATTTCATGGCGGCGGGGTTCTGCCCACTGCCTGCAAAAAGTACATACCAAAACATTATAGCACAAACACCTATTGCGTCAATAGGTTAAAAAGCCGGAGGCTGTCTTGACAAAATAAAAAAACTGTGGTATTATGCAAAAACCTAAAACAAGTGTGGATTTTTACAGTAGTCTATACTATTTTTCGCCACACAATGGTTCGGCTGAAATGCTGGTCCATTGTGTGGCTTTTTGCTGTGTCTGGGAGGTACACAACTATGAACGATACGTTTATGAAAGAAAAGCCAATCTTTCCCCTGCTGACCAGTATGGCGCTGCCCATGGTCATCTCGATGCTGGTCAATGCAATGTACAATATTGTGGACAGCTTGTTTGTGGCCCAGATCAGCGAGGATGCTATGACGGCCCTATCGCTGGTGTACCCGGTAC
>CAKTGD010000260.1 GCA_934561335.1 uncultured Oscillospiraceae bacterium | reverse complement strand
AACGAAGCAAGTGCTAATTTAGGAGAATTTTTATGGAACAGAACAAAAAAGCCCTCTTTCAGATCACCGAGGCGGCCCACGCCTGCGGCCTCTCCCGCAGTACGCTGCTGCGTATGGAGGAAAAGGGCCTGCTCACGCCCGCCTGCATCGCACCGGACAGCGGACGGCGGTATTATGACAACCACAATGTGGCGCGCATCATGCAGATCGAGAAGTTCAAGGCAATGGGGCTCGGCACGGAGGAGATCGCCGGCTATTTCGCCCGCGGCGGCGAGGTGACAGACCTGCTCGGCGCGCTGGAGAAGCGGCAGCGGGAGATCGACCGCGGGGTGGAGGAGCTGCGCCTGCGCGCGGGAGAGAGCGGGGGAATGTCCATCCAGCTGATGACGCTGCCCGCCGTGACCTGCTGTACGCGCCGCTGCGAGGGGCACACCATCGCGGATAAATACAATGCCATGTACGATTTTTACGGCCAGTGTGTCCGCCGGGGCTATCGGCTCTCCGATGAGCCGATGTTTACCGTCTCGGAGCGGCGGGACTATCTGGACGGCTATATCGGCGACGCGCCGTACCCCTATCAGGTGTGCGTTCCCGTGCGGCCGGAGAGCGCACCCACAGAGGCGGTGACGCTGCCGGAGTGCCGCGCGCTGTCGGTGCTCTACTACGGCGGCTACGACGGTGTGGACGAGGCGTTTTTGACACTGGGACGCGAGGTCAAGGCGCGGGGGCTGAAGCCCACTGGCTTCGTGCGGGTGCTTGGCATCGTCGCGCCCTCCACCGGCCGCGAGATCGCGGCGCAGCGCTATTGCTCCCGCCTCGTCCTGCCGGTGGAGGAATGAGGGGAAGAGACGAAAAAAAGTAAGCCAAGGATTGCTTCCTTGGCTTACTTTTTTTGACAAAATATGCTTGTGACTCGTTCTGCCGGCGATGGCGTCAGAGCAGCTGAATGTTGGCCTGATGCAGGGCCCTGCGCAGGGCGATGCACAGCGGCGGCGCAAAGAGAATGGCGACGGCGGCGTTGAAAAGTGAGGCGGGGATCTTCAGAACCAGCGCGGCGGCCGCGGTGGCGGCGGTGAGTCCGCCGAGGAGCAGCCCGTCGTAGGCAAAGGACTTGAAAAAGTAGAGAATGTAATAGGCCAGGCAACCCAACGCGGCGGCTGCTGTGCAGCGGCTGTACTTGGGAGGTTCATGACCCGCCATGGCATAGCCGGCCACCATGCCCATAATGCCCTTGGTGATGAAGGTGATCCAGCATTCCGCGGCAAAGGTGGGGTTGGTCAAATCGTAGAGTGCGGAGCCGAGGCCGGAGGCCAAGCCGCCCACAGGGCCGAGCAGCAGGCCGGAGAGACAGCACATGATGTTGGCCAGCGTGAAAGAGGTGCGCCCGCCGATGGCGATGGGCATGGTGATACGCAGATAGTTGCTGACAAACACAAGGGCGCACATCATGCCTAGCGCGGTCAGCTTGTTGATGCTTTTCTGGTTGATGGAAAAACACTTCCTTTTCTTAAGATGCTCCCATCATAGCAATGAGCTGGTCTTATTGCAAATACCAGTTTGTGATAATTTAATAGCATCAGTTTGACGACGCAGAGAAAGCTTGTTTCAGGTCGCGCATTGGTTC
>CAKTGD010000259.1 GCA_934561335.1 uncultured Oscillospiraceae bacterium | reverse complement strand
GCTGTCCAGCAGGCGTAGCCGCACCAGCCGCGCCCGAACAGCAGCGGGCCGAAGATCTTTGCCACGGCGTAGTGGATAGTCGCCGCCTCGAAGGTGCCGAGAAACAGATAGTACCAGAACCCCTCGATCTGCATATTCTCGCGGGAGATCACGCCGAGGTACAGCAGCATATAGCTGCCAACTGCCAGCTGCGCAAAATGGCGGGCATAGCGTTTCCCAGCGGCGAAGAGCGCTGTTCCCAATGCCAGACAGCCGCCGATGTAACTGAAATTCAGCAGGTAGAACAGGTTGTCCTTCATAAGCCATAGTGTGACCGCCACTGCTTCAAACAACAGAAACAGCAGCAACGATGGCACATATTTGCGAAGTCTGCTATCGTTTTTCATTGTTTTCCCTCTGATCTCCCGCAATTTTCCAAACACTTTCTATTATTTTACATCATCAAGCTCCAGGCCACAATTCTTTTTTCTGTCCGCGGTTCCATGCGGAGACTTTTTGGTTTTCCTAACACTGCCGCCCGCCATCGTAGAAGGAGAGCGACATGCAGGCAAAGAAATACTTCACGTCCAAAGCAGCTTTTTGGCCAAGTCCTTCAGCCAATGGACCCGCTCCTTCGGCGCACCGGCCGCCGCTGCGGGGATATGCGGAGATTGCTGCATAAATGTATCCTGAGAATCAAAGGGCACGGCGCTGTGTTTGCGGCAATAGGAGCCATCCGGAAGCATCAGGCTCGCCTTTGCCGTGTCCCGCAGCTGAGAATCTAAAATCCAACTGAGCTGTCCCCGTATGCACGTTGCCATACTTCGTTTATTATAGGAAAGACCGGAAAAAACCGATAGACAGCCCCGGTAAAAGGTATGTAAAATTCTGGTCAAGTGCGTCAGCCATGCCATTCCGAACCCGACGGACTCTCAAAAAAACACCGGCGGGATCAGATCCTGCCGGTGTCCGCTTTTACCACTTCAAAGGGGATAGTTTCCGAAATTGCCGTGTCCTGACGGCGCACAATTCCACGTAATAACTCAAATACTGCTTTTTTAATTGACGCTGCGACTCCTGATTTTTACAGAAGCTCGTCCAATACGGACAGTCCAGATGACAGCCTTGGCAATACTGACTGCAGTGTTCCTGGCAGGGAAGCATTTACAGCACCTCGCTTTTCTCCGGATATCTTTATTACAAGGCTTCCCCTTCCGGCAGGCAAACCAAGTGTTTGTAAAATCAACACAAGTTCTGTGTCAGGAGTGAAAACCACTAAAAATTCCGCCCTAATATTCAGATTCATCAGAAAGGCACGGCTGCCGCAGCTCACTGCGTGGAACCCGCAGTCCTCGCTTCCCCATAGAGTAAGCAACCCGCTATTGCGGAATATGCGATGATAGAATTTTTATTCCTACCAGCGCCCTGTCCCATTCATCAGAACCGTGCGTCCAGTGAAGCCGCAGTGTGCTCTTTTGATGAATGCCGAGCGTGTACTTCTCTCGATGGGAAAACAAATTACGCACCCTCGTGTTCCTCCAGCAGATCGGTCATGTTTTTCAAACCGATGCCCAACGTGGAGGTATTGTGCAGCAGCGCGGATATTGCGGGCGGCAGTACCCCCGCTACGCCCAAGGTGATCAGCGACAGGTT
>CAKTGD010000258.1 GCA_934561335.1 uncultured Oscillospiraceae bacterium | reverse complement strand
GATGAACTGATCTTGGACACGCTGGACAGCTTTCGGCTGGATTATGGCACATGAGAGAGGAAAAGCAAATGCGGCTGATTCAGGCAGTGATCCACAAAAAGAATGCCGCGCCCAGTATGGGGATGCGGCTGCTGCTGTACTGGTTTACCATGGCCCTGCTGCTGGTGGCGGCGATCCTGTCGATCCTGCTGGCCATGGGTGTGCTGTCCCATCCCGCGCGGCAGCTGGCCGGAGCCTTGGACATTCAGCAGAGAAACACCTACGCGGCGCTGCAGTCGCAGATGGATGCGCTGACGGCGCAGAGCATGGCGATGTCGGAAAGGCTGGGGCGGGAACTGGATGCCTTTCTTGCCGTCAAGGGCATTGCGTTTGACGAGCTGGACGACGATCCGGACACCATCGCGGAGCTGGAAAAACGCCTGTATCTGCCTCTGAGCAGCACACTCAGCGCGGCCTCGTGCAGCGGGATCTTCTTCTGCCTGCACACCACCGCCAACACCTCTTTGCCAAATGCGAGCGATCTCAGGGCGGGGATATACCTCCGCTACTCCGGCCTGCAGCCCACGGTGGCCTCGGAGCAGGATGTGATCTGCTTCCGCGGCGCGGCAGAGGCGGCGCGGAGCTTGCAGCTTCAAATGCACAACCGCTGGAACCCCGAGCTGAACGCTGCGCTGATCCCCGGCAGCGATCAGGTCTCTGCCTATCAGGGACAGCGGCTGGCGGACGGCTGCTTGTGGACAAGGCGCACGGAGCTGCCGGACACCTGGGAGCAGGTCATGCTGCTGTGTGTACCTATTATAGACGGCGGCGGCACCGTGCGGGGCTTCTGCGGCATGGAGATCAGCGATCTCTACTTCAGCCTCTCCCACAGCACGGTATCCAGCGCCTTCGGCAATATGCTGACGCTGGTAGCGCCGACAGATGGCGAAAGGCTGACCCTGTCGGGGGCCATGCTGGGCGCGACCGACGGCTCACGCCTGTCGGCCGATGGCATATTGCATATCAATGAAGGGAAATACTACACGACCTACACCGACGGGAAAGAGACCTACTTGGGGCGGCATCAGCTGCTGGATGCCGCCACATGGGACGGCGTGCCGCTTGCCGCGGTGACGCTGGTGCCGGACGGGACCTTCCACGACTATGAAAAAAGGTCGCAGGCCGCGTGGCTGATCGGCGCGGTGCTGCTTTTGCTGGCGATGCTGGCTGCCGCAACGGTGCTTTCCCGCCGCTTTGTAAAGCCGATCAACAAAAGCCTGGCGGCGGTCAGGGACGGTGCGGCGGTGATGGTCGCCTCCGGCATCCCGGAGATCGACGAGCTGCTTGCCGTGATCCGAGACCGGCCGGCGGGGACACTGCCGCCCGAGGTCGAGGCGCGGCTGAGGGGCTTTGCGGAGCGGGCCGGTACGCTGACCGGTACAGAGCGTGCCATTCTGCAATATTACATGGACGGCTATACGGTCAAGGATATTCCGGAGCTGGCGTGCATCAGCGCCAGCACGGTCAAGACCCACAACCGCAACCTCTACCGCAAGCTGGGCGTGGATTCCTTTGACGAGCTGAAGGTATATATTGAGCTCTTTGCCAGCTGCGGGCGTAGCGGCGAACTGCTGAACGGGTAAATATATTGCTTGACAGAGTGCACAAC
>CAKTGD010000257.1 GCA_934561335.1 uncultured Oscillospiraceae bacterium | reverse complement strand
TTTAAGGGCTACGAATAATCAGCACTTTTTGGTCTCGTTTTTGATGCCAATTTTGAACACCCTACCTTTCAGGGCGTAAATGGTTTTACTAACGATAACCCAACCCAGGGTGCCGCTTCGCTTGCCCTGGGCTAGGCGCTCCATTGGGCTTTCAGCCCGCCCTTGGAAAAGTAAAATCCGTAGTACACCTAAATTCAAACCCCCAAAAAGAACCGCCTGATTTTCAGGCATAAATCTTAAATTTACCTGCAATGTGGGTTAAGGTTAAGGCTGGCAACACGAGGTTGTAATTTGCTGGGCTGCGGCTTTCACCCCTTCATTGTTTGAGAGTTTCAGTTCCTGCCCTTAAGGTTAAGGCTGGCAACACGAGGTTGTAGAGTGCTTGTCTCACTTCCTCATTTGGAAATCCAATCACGTAACCGAATTCGTCGCTATGCTTGATGGTCAGGTAGCCTGATTGGTAGAGAAACAATTGTGCCCCTCCACCTGCGACGTCTGAACTTTCTAGCGTGTCGCGCATGACATCGCATTGGTCCAAATCAAGCATGTGAAATTCCATGTCGTCAACAAACTCGAGTTCTTTTTGGAATGTTTGCGGCTGGAGAGATAGGGGTGGGTATGCCAACCGTTTGCCACGTGTTTTTGCAAGTTAGCGTAATGTGCGAGTAATTGAAAGGGATTCCCTCGTTTTTCCTCTTGCAGACCTCTTACTTTTCCAGCGAAGCCTTCATAAGGCCATATCGCGAGGTGGAGAAACGATATATCCCCATCTTTGAAGCTGTGCCACTTTTCTGGAAGAAGCCAAAAATGAATGGCCATTGCGCGTTCCTGTATCCCTTGAATATGTCCCTTTCTGGAATTAAAAGAGAGAATTTTATGTTGCAGAACATATCCAACATGCAAAATTCACTCCTTACCTTAAAAGAATCTTTCGAATATTCTGTTTTAAATCCTGAAAAGCGTATATTTGCCTGTCAAAATGCCGCTATATGCTGCTCGGTAAGCGCGAAAAGAGGTGCACGGGGCGCGGATGGCGGTGATATTATCTTTTAAAAACCGTTGTGGCGTTACGCCACGCAACGACAAAAGCTTTACCACATATGACAAATGCCATGAAGCCATTCGCCCTTTCCCCGCGAAAGCTGACCGCGCTCATGCTGCTGGCCCCATTGGGCACAGGAACGTGGGCTGCACAACCTATAGCCGCTCCCGCTCCCGCAGAAGCGGCTTTTTGCGTATCAACCAGCCACGGCACCGACGTGGTGCAGCAGGCCCGAAAGGTGTCGGGCGTGGTGACCGACCAGACGGGTGAAGCTCTCGTGGGCGCCACCGTCGTCGTGAAAGGCACGAAGGTGCTCACCGTGACCAATGCTGACGGTCGCTTCACCGTCAGTCTGCCTCCAGGCCGCAACGAACTCACCGTTTCGTATATCGGAGCAAAGCCGCAGACCATCAAAGTGGGCGGACAGAACACACTCAATGTCACGCTCGAAGTGGGTGGCAATGATTTGGGCGAAGTGGTGGTGACGGCACTCGGCATCGAGCGTAAACCCGATGAATTGACCTATGCCACGCAGAAGGTCAAGGGCGACGAACTCACCCGTGCCAAGGATGCGAACCTCATCAATTCGCTTCAGGGCAAGAGTGCCGGTCTGGTCATCAC
>CAKTGD010000256.1 GCA_934561335.1 uncultured Oscillospiraceae bacterium | reverse complement strand
ATCTCCACCACCAGCTATAACCAAAGCAAAGGGCGCAGCGGCAGTTACAGCATCAACCACCAGCAATCCGGGCGCGACCTTATGACCCCGGACGAAGTGCGGCTGCTGGATAACAGCAAGTGCATTTTGTTCATCCGAGGGGAGCGCCCTGTGGTGGATTTCAAGTATAATCTGCTCAAACATCCGAACATCCGCTACACCGAGGACGGCGGCGCAGCCCCCTACGACTATACCGCCGCAGACAATGCGCTGGACGATCTGCCCGGCGCACCCGAAAATTATGAACTGCTGGATATGGACGATTTTCTGCCCGCCGAGGCGGCAGAAATGAAGCCAACCATACAAAGAATTCGGAGGTCTACATGAAACTGAATCATAACAAAAAATCCGTAAAAATTTCTCGCAATATCTTCATGCTGTACGCCGTCATGGTGTGCGGCATTGTTTTTGCCCTGCCCGCGTTTGCCGCAGATGACCCGCTGGTCGTGGTTGAGAACCTCTCCACGTTCATCTTTTCGCTGATCCGCGCGGTGGGACTCATCCTGTTGGGGTGGGGCATTGTGCAGGTCGGTCTGTCCTTGCAGAGCCACGACCCCAGCCAGCGCAGCCAAGGTTTTCTAACGCTGGCCGGTGGGCTGGTTATCACGTTCGCCAAAGAAATCCTCGACCTCATCACCGCGTGAGGGCCGCACCAAGAGGAAAGGCGGTGATGCCCTGTGGGTGAGTCATGGATCGTATCGAACCTGAACGCCGCGCTCTCCACATGGAACGACAAGCTGGCGGAAATCTGGTCACTGCTGACCGAAAGCCCGCAGACATTCAAGGGCGGGCAGGTCTGGGGCGTGATGACCGGCATCCACAGTGCGTTGCAGGCAATCGGCTATGGGCTGCTGGTGCTGTTTTTTGCCGTAGGCGTTATGAAAACCTGCGGCAGCTTTGTCGAGGTCAAGAAGCCGGAACACGCGCTAAAGCTGTTCATTCGCTTTGCGCTGGCAAAGGGGGCGGTGACGTATGGGCTGGAATTGATGCTGGCGGTGTTTTCTATCGTGCAGGGCATGGTGTCTACCATCATCACCCAATCGGGCAGCTCCGGCATGAGCAGCGTATCGCTGCCGCAGGAGTTGATCGACGCCATCAACAACGTAGGCTTTTGGGATTCTATTCCACTGTGGGCGGTCACGCTGATCGGCGGGCTGCTGATTACGGTTTTATCCTTTACCATGATCCTCACGATTTACGGCAGAATGTTCAGCCTATGGATGTACGCCGCGATTGCGCCGATTCCGCTGTCTACCTTTGCGGGTGAGCCTACCGGCAGCGTGGGCAAGAATTTCATCCGCAGTTACGCAGGTGTCTGTTTGCAGGGCGTGGTGATTGCCTTGTCCTGCATTATCTTTTCGGCCATTTCGTCCAGCCCACCCGCCGTGGATACCAGCGCATCCGTTGTCACGGCGGTGTGGACTTATGTTGGGGAACTGGCGTTCAACCTGCTGGTGCTGGTGGGGGCAATAAAGGGCTGTGACCGCATTGTGAAAGAAATTATGGGATTATAAAGCAAAAGCGGCGCACCATTATGGTGCGCCGCAAATATTATGCCTGATGATAGAGAATCCATTCCAGCAAATCCGCTGCCTTTGCACGACCGCTTGCAATTTGCAAAATAA
>CAKTGD010000255.1 GCA_934561335.1 uncultured Oscillospiraceae bacterium | reverse complement strand
TGAAAATGACGGTTCTGGCTATGCTCATTGCGCTGGGCGTTGTGATCTCGCCCATCCTGCGGGTGGAGGGTATGTGCCCCATGGCGCATTTTATCAACATCGTCTGCTCCGTTTTTCTGGGGCCGTGGTACTCGCTGCTGTGCGCCACGCTGATTGGTATTATTCGTATGGCCACCATGGGCATTCCACCGCTGGCCCTGACCGGCGCGGTGTTCGGCGCATTCCTCTCCGGCGTCTTTTACCGCCTGTCCAAGGGTAAGATCATCTGCGCCGTCATCGGCGAGATCATCGGCACCGGCGTCATCGGCGCTATCGTGTCCTACCCCGTTATGACGTACCTGTGGGGCAAGGAGGGCTTGAGCTGGATGTTCTATGTGCCGTCCTTCATCTGCGGCACCCTCATCGGCGGCAGCATTGCCTATGTGTTCCTGCGCAAGATGGCCTCCAACGGTATGCTGACAAGATTGCAGCTCAAGCTGAATGCCAAGGGCTATACCGATAAGAGCACCGTCCTGTCCGATGCGCTGACCATCGCGGCCTTCGGCGGCATCCTCTTTGTGGTCATCAAGCTGGCCTCCGGCATCTTTGAGCTGACCAACCCCATCTGGAACACCATGTCCTACGCCGCACCGGCGGTCTGCGCTGCGGCGGCAATCGTCTACTATATCGTCAAGAAGGTGAAAATAGCCGATGCAAAGCATGCCTGATATCCTCAAGGCAGTCAGAAAATGCAGCCCCCTGATCCACTGCATCACCAACCCTATCTCCATCAACCAGTGCGCCAACGCCATTTTGGCCGTGGGAGGCCGCCCCATCATGGCGGAGCATCCCCAGGAGGTGGCGGAGATCACCGCCACGGCCGGGGCACTGATGCTGAATCTGGGCAACATCACCGACGTGCGGATGGACGCTATGCGCCTGTCCGCACAGACGGCAGGGGAGCGGGGGATACCCATTTTACTGGACGCGGTGGGCGTGGCCTGCTCCAAGCTGCGCCGGGACTACGCCTGCGGCCTGCTGGAGTGCGTAACGCCGGCGGTCATCAAGGGCAACTACTCCGAGATCAACGCCCTGTACCACGAGAGCTACCGTGCCTCCGGCGTGGACGCAGACGCCGCGCTGAACGAGCTGGCCATGGAAAAGGTCGCCGCTGCGCTGGCCCGCGCCTGCCATACGGTGGTGCTGGCCAGCGGAAAGGTGGATATCGTGACGGACGGGAAGCACCTTGTCCGCGTCAGAAACGGCACGCCTCAGCTCTCCTGCGTTACCGGCACCGGCTGTATGCTGGGGGCGCTGGCGGCGGCGTATCTGTCGGCGGCGAGCGGTATGGAAGCCGCCGTCACGGCCTGCGCCGTGCTGGGCGTCTGCGGCCAGCTGGCGGAGACGGAGCGCGGCTCCGGCAGTTTTATGGTCGGCCTGATGGACACGCTGTCCACGATAGAGGGCGCGGAACTGGAACGTTATATGGATATGGAGGAGATCGAAATTGAAGCATCTTGACACCAGCCTTTACTTTATCACCGACAGCACAGGATTCGACGAGGAGGAGTTCCTCCACCGGACGGAGGAGGCGCTGCAGGGCGGCGTCACCCTTTTGCAGCTGCGGGAGAAGAACCGGACCACCCGGGAGTACCTGTCCCTCGCGGAAAAGGTACACGCGCTGACCCGGCGGTACGGCGTGCCGCTGCTCATCGACG
>CAKTGD010000254.1 GCA_934561335.1 uncultured Oscillospiraceae bacterium | reverse complement strand
TATATCCGGTGGCATCGATGGCGGCGCGCAGGACGCTTTCGTCCAGCGGCTCTTGAGAGAGGATCACCGTCTCCCCCCTGGAATGGGAGGACGAAACCTTTTCCACGGGAAACGCGGCGCGAATGGCATCGTTGATGTGCGCCTCGCACATGGAGCAGGCCATGCCGGAAACTTTAACTGTTGTCTGAATCATTTTCGTACCTTCTTTCAAAATTACGGTTTTTTCAAAAAATGTACTTAGCCACGTCACTGCAACGCAGCCCGTTCTTTCTGATCTCCTCCGCCCATTTCCCCCGGGCAAGCAGGGTCACATCCTTTCCGGCGCAAAATATGCGCCCACATCCTTGATTTTCGCGCTCTTGAGCCATGTCTTGGCAATCATCTTCACCGCCGTCCGGTTGGCCGCGTCAAACACCAGCACGCCGCCGTGGAAGGCATCCGCCATGCCCTGCACCAGCGCCTTGACCTGCTCCGTCAGAAAGTAATAGAACACGCCGGAGGCAAAGAACACCGCGCACCGTTTGAAGCGTCGATTTCAGAAAACCATGCCGTATCGTTCAGATCGCAGGGGATATTTTCCTCACGCTCCCCGGCGGACAAAAGCTCGTTACGCACGGAGATGACATTGGGGAAATCCAGATTGTATATCTTGCAGCTGCCGTTGTCGCAGGCTCTCCCTGTACTGTCCAGCCCGCAGCCCAGATTGACCACCGCCGCATTGGGGTGAGATTTCAGATAATCCCGCACCTCAAAGGCAAGGTCATTCTGCCGCATGGCCACCTCCAGCGAGCCGAAACGCTGCATCAGGCTGTGGGATTTTTTCTCCGCCGCTGAAAAGTCGTAGTCAATATTTTCAATCAGACAAACCGCCATCTCGTCCCGGTAGAGATTTGGATACAGCTCCAAACACACCTTCCGGGCAAACAGCGGAATAATCAAGGTCTCCTGCACCGTGTTTTTCTCGATTTTGTATTTCATATCGGGTTCTCTCCCTCCCTGACAAATGATAGCTTCGGCATACTGTCATGCTCAGCGACATATGTCAGCATTTCGGCAAAGCCCCTCGGATCGCGTATCTGATATTGCATATGATCGTATCCCTCAAATACAGGGTAATTGCCAGATGGGTAGGCTTTCATCACCGCCTGACGAACCTCGTCCGCCTTGCTGACATATTTCTGCCCTTTGCAGTACACGGTGGAGGTAGGCAGAATACAAAAATAGCGATCCTGCAAATACCTCGCAATCGGTTCGCTGCTCGCTCCTGTCACACCCATTGCATGAAAGAACAGCACCGCAGGATGATTCCTGTTGCCATAAGTTTGAAACAGCATTACTTGTTCCTCCTGTATCCCGCCTCGTCCCGGTATTCGGGATGTTCCTTTCAGTATGGGTCTTTGTCGCCGCAGGTGGTGTAGTCGCACTTACAGCCGTCCACGCATGTGGTCGTTCGCACGAGCTTGGCGTGAATCAGCTCCATCGCTGCAAAATCCACATTGCACAGGGCGGGCATGATATCCGTAAGGCCGTGCCGGATGGCAAACTCCGCTGCCGGACACGATGTAAAATCATAATAAATACCCCTCCGATTTCACACATTCGGCATAGGTCAATGGGAACGAGGCTTTCAGAACAGCGCTTTTCCGCACCGTCCAGCCGTTTTGCCGCAGGAAGCGCAGGTATTCCTCGCTCGTCCACCTGCTGTGGAG
>CAKTGD010000253.1 GCA_934561335.1 uncultured Oscillospiraceae bacterium | reverse complement strand
CCACCACATAGATCTGCGCGGCAGGCGGCATGTTGTAGAGCTGCAGCGCAAAGGTGATCTGCCGCTTGGCGGGGACGCAGACACCCCAGCGGCTGGTCATATCCCGCACTTTGAGCACCGGGCGCTGCCCGCCCAGCACCCCCGCAAAGGCCGGATAGACCTGCTCACTGAGGGCGGTGAAATGGGCCAGCGCCTCGGCCCGGGAGGGGAGGGGCTGGCTGCTCTGCCGCTGGGCACGGCGCTGCTGGCGGGCCTGCGCGGCTTTGATCCACTCCGCATGGTGGAGCACAAAGGCATCGGCGTCCGGCCACGGGGTGCGCAGCGGGATGCTGACGGCCACGCTGCCGTCGGCGCGGACGTGGAGGTTCAGGTTTTTCACCCGGCGGCGGGACACCTCGTAGGAGATGCCGCCCGCCGTGCGGAACGTTACGCTTTCCGGCATCCCACCAGCTCCTTCAGGGGCAGCTGGGCCAGCACGACGGCCGCAAAGATCAGCGCACAGCCGACCCCCTCCCGGAGCGAGAGGCTCTGGTGCAGGATGAGCCAGCCGCCGATGGCGCTGAAGACGCTCTCCAGACACATGATGAGGCTGGCAATGGCGGGGTTCAGGTCCTTCTGGCCCAAAATTTGCAGCGTGTAGCCCACGCCGCTGGAAAAGACGCCGCAGAAGACGATGGGCCAGGCGTTGGCGGTGAGATCGGCCAGGCTGGGCGTCTCAAACAAAAAGGCGGCGGTGGTGCTTTCCACGGCCACCACGAAAAACTGCAGAAGACTCAGCCGCACGCCGTCCACGAGGGGAGAGAAATGGTCCACCGACAAGATCTGGAAGCTGAACAGGACGGCGCAGCCGATGAGGAGCCAATCGCTGGGCTCGATGCCGCCGAAGCCGTTTTTCATACAGAGGAGGTAGAGGCCCGCCACGGCGATGACCATGCTGAGCCAGAGCTGAGCCGAGCCCTTGCGGCCCAGCGCCAGCCCGAAGACCGGCACCAGCACCACGTACATGGCCGTGAGAAAACCGGCCTTGGCCGTGGAGGGGTTGAGGGTGATGCCCATCTGCTGGGCGGCGGAGGCAGCGAACAGGAAGGTGCCGCAGACAACGCCCGCCGTCAGCAGCAGCCTGCGGTCCGCCTTTGTTTTAGGCCAGCCGCACACTTCGCCCGCACGGCGGCGGAGGACGGCGAAGGCGTAGACCGTGGGCAGCAGAACGAGGACCGCCAGCCAGCTGCGCCCGGCCAGAAAAGCGTAGGCCCCCATGCCGGAGCCCGAGCTCTGGGCCACAAAGGCAAAGCCCCAGATGAAGGCACAGAGCATCAGGAGCAGCGAGTTCTTGGTTTGTGTGTTCATCCGGCAATGCCCTCCACCTTCAGGCCGCCATAGAGATAGTAACGGCTGGAATCGTAGGAGATGGTGAGCCGGTAGCTGGCGGCGGGGTCCAGCCCGCCGATGGAGCAGCGGTAGTTCTGGCCGTCCGTCTTGATATAATAGGTGCTGCCGTCCACATACTGGGCGCCGCCGTCCACCTTGCGCCAGACGGCGATCTTATACTTCTGGGTGCCCTCGGCGGTGCCGTAGCCCGTGACCGTGATGACGCCGTTGGGGGCGGTGAAATAGTCGGTCTGGCGGGACCAGATGCCGTTGAAGACGATGTTCAGGCAGCTGTTGACCGCTGCCGTGGCATATTTGGCGGAGGGGTCGGCAATGCCCTCCAGAC
>CAKTGD010000252.1 GCA_934561335.1 uncultured Oscillospiraceae bacterium | reverse complement strand
CTCCACAAGGCGCCTTCCTGCTCAAACAGCATCCGGCATGCTTTATGGGCATCCCTGCCGGTTCCTGTTTACCTCCCTTCCGTGCCTACTTGAAAAGGGGAACAGGAAACCAGGCGGGAAAGAACGGAATCCTATTGAATTGCAAAACTAATAAATAACTTCAGATAATGATTATAGCTGTAGATTTCGACGGTACGATCGTTGAGCATAAATACCCTATGATTGGTAAAGAAATTCCTTTTGCCACTGCCACGTTGCGCCAACTGATGAAGGATGGACACAAGCTTATCCTGTGGAGCGTGAGAGAGGGTGATTTGCTTCAGGAAGCTGTTGACTGGTGTGAAGAGCGTGGAGTCCGCTTTTATGCCGTGAATGCTGACCTCGATGAGGATGGCGCGGATAAGGCTGGTAGCGAGCATTTCAGCCGTAAGGTGAAGGCACACATGTTTATTGATGACCGTAATCTGGGCGGTCTTCCCGATTGGGGAACCATCTACAAGATGATTAGCAAACGCATGACCTGGGAACAGCTGGCACAAGAACAGGCTGAACAAAATACACCTGCCAAGAAGCCTTGGTGGAAATTCTGATTTTCAAAAGCAAGCATGAAGATACTTAGTGCACTTCAATTGAAAGAACTGGATGAATTCACCATCCAGGAAGAAGAGATAACGAGCCTCGACCTGATGGAACGGGCTGCAGGTAAGGTTTCACAGTTCATCCGTGAGACTTATCCTCAAAAGGGACGTCAGATTGTGATTTTCTCAGGCCCCGGAAACAATGGTGGCGACGGATTGGTCGTGGCTCGACAATTAAGTGCTTACGGCTACACGAACATTGAGGTCTACCTCTTCAATACGAGCAATTCCCTCAGTGGGGATTGCAAGAAGAATGCGGAGCGTCTGCAGTCGGACTGTGAGAGTGTCCGCTTCGTGGAAGTTACCCAGCAATTTGAGGCTCCGCAACTGACGACGTCCACTTTGATCGTTGATGCCATTTTCGGCACAGGACTCAACAAACCACTGTCGGGGGGATATGCTGCTCTCACGCAGTTCATCAATTCCACGCAGTCGGAGGTGGTGAGCATCGATATGCCTTCAGGCTTAATGTGTGAGGACAATACGTACAATTCCCCGACATCCATCGTGCAGGCTACGCATACGCTGACGTTCCAACTGCCGAAGCTCTCCCATCTCCTTGCTGACAACCAGAAGTATGTCGGACAGTTGCACGTGCTCGACATCGGTTTGTCGAGCAAGAAGATCAATGAGACTCCTACGCATTTCGAAATTGCGGAACCGAGACGTGTGGCACAGTTGCTCAAGCATCGACCGTTGTTCGGACATAAGGGTACGTTTGGCCACGGTCTGCTCATTGCAGGACAGTATGGCATGGCTGGAGCAGCGATTCTTGCAGCGAAAGCCTGCCTGAGAAGCGGAGCAGGAAAGGTGACCGTACATACACCCTTGCTCAACAATGATATCCTTCAGGTGAGTGTGCCTGAGGCCATCTTGAGCCATGATGCGGACAGTCATATTTTCTCCTCACAAGTCGCTACGGAAAATTATCAGGCTATTGCCATCGGTCCTGGCATCGGAACCCATAAGCGAACGGCTTTGGCTTTCATCGAACAGGTGAGTCATGCACGGGTGCCACTGGTGCTTGATGCGGATGCCATCAATATCCTTGGCGACCATAAGGGGTGGATTTCACAGGTTCCACC
>CAKTGD010000251.1 GCA_934561335.1 uncultured Oscillospiraceae bacterium | reverse complement strand
GAATGGGTGTTCCCGTCACCAACAGGAGGCCCCATGTCTCCGGACAGCGTCCTGCATATGCTGCAAAGAGTGCTGAAACGAGCGGGTCTACCGAGAATACGCTTTCATGATCTCCGCCACACCTTTGCGACCATGGCCCTGCAAAACGGCGTGGATGTGAAAACGGTCAGCAGTATGCTCGGACACTACTCCGCAGGCTTCACGCTGGATACCTACGCCCATGTCACCACCGACGCCCAACTCAAGGCAGCACAAACCATGGGGAACATCCTCTCCCGTGCGGTATAGTCCTTTCCGCTATCCGCTCCCGTTGGGGTCAGCGTTTGGGTCAGAAAAAAGCAGTATCAAAAAATGGAAACTTATGAAAAGCAAAAGTCCTCGAAATCAGACGATTTCGAGGACTTTTGGCAAGCTGCTCCATTCTGGATATTTTTGCTACATGGTTTGCTTTTGGCTATGAGTTATTTTTTGCTCCCTTGATCCGCTTCTGGATATCCTCCACTGACGGCAACTGGCGTTCCAATTCTTCTGGCAGATTGCAGGTGATCTGGTAGGCGCTGACGCCGATGGGCTTGCTCATATCCTTGAGCGAATACTCCGCCACAAGGTCATTCTTGCTCTTGCAGAGCAGCAGGCCGATCGAGGGATTGTCCTGCTCCTTTTTCAGAATGCCGTCCACCGCAGAAAGGTAGAAGTTAAGCTGTCCGGCGTACTCCGGTTTGAACTCACCAGTTTTCAGTTCAATCACCACATAGCAGCGGAGGTTGAGGTTGTAGAACAGCAGGTCGATGTAGAAGTCATCGCCGCCTACGTTGAGGTGGTACTGGTTGCCGAGAAACGCGAAACCAGTACCCAACTCCAGCAAAAGCTTCGTCACATCCTTGACCAGCGCCTGCTCAATGTCACGCTCTACCATGTCCTCTTTGAATGGGATAAAGTCAAAGATGTAGGGATCTTTCATCGTTTGTACCGCAAGTTCGCTCTGTAGAGACGGAAGGCGGTTTTCGAAGTTGGATACCTTCTCTGCCAGCACCTGCCGCCGATACAATCCGCTTTCGATTTGGTGAACCAACACGTTGCGCGACCAGCCGTTTTTAGCGGCTTGTTCAGCGTACCAGATATGCTCGTCTGCGGTTTTTACCTTGTCCATTAGGGCAATGTGGTGATACCAAGTAATTTGTGCAAGCGGCGCTTGCACAATTTCCTTGTCAGGAAAACGCAGAGCAAACTTTGCCATATATTTCAGGTTTCTCACCGAGTAGCCGGTGGCGTCCGGAAAAGAAATTTTAATGTCGGCGGCAAGATTTTCAACAAATTTGTTGCCCCATGTCTTGTGCTCGTTGATGACCTCGCCGATGGAGTGGTAGAGAACCAGCAATTCCCGGTTGACGCTGACCGTCGCACGGTATTGCGCCGTGCGGATCTCCTGCTTGATCGATTCGACGATGTTCAGATATTCGTTGGAATTCATCAACATTTTCTTTTCCTCCATGGTGAAAGAGTGTTCGGGGTTACCTGAGTACTAAGCCATCGAATTCGACGAAGCTGGAATTATGACTGGTTCCTCTTGTCTAGTTTTCTTCCGAAGAGTCCGTGACAACGCTTTCCAGCAGGTCCGTTACGACCTGATTGAGCTGCGTGGCGTTCTTGGAGGTGATGACGGGAACACCTGTGCGTTCCTCGACCGCCTTCCGTGCGATTCCGGCGGCCTCACCGCCCTCGCGGGCAACCGCTATGTTCTCTGA
>CAKTGD010000250.1 GCA_934561335.1 uncultured Oscillospiraceae bacterium | reverse complement strand
CCAGAAAGGAGGCTCAACCACCATGCGGAGCGTAGCCTGCTGCGGGTTCCAGTCCTGACCAGCCAGACGCGAACGGATATGAAGCGTATAGGTGCCCGGGGCAAGGTCGCGGAAGGTCACGTGGTTTTCGCCTTGGGTGCTGAGCCACTGGGCATTGCCGAATTCCTCCACGCAATAGGCATATTCCGTGAAGGGAGCCTGCGCCACGTCGGCCACATTGAAAGTCAAGCGGATGGTGTTTCGGTCGTAGGCCACACTCACCTCATCGCTGTTGAGCGGCAAATGTTCAATGCTGTCGCCCTCGGCTGAAGGCGCGCCGATGGCTTCGATTCCCGTGATACCCACTGGGGCCTGCTTGGGCAGACGTTTGAAGGCGGCGGGATAGAAACGGCATACACCAGAGAGCGAACCGAAAAAGATATGGCCGTCAGGCGACTGGGCCACAGAAGCACTCACGAAATCGCCCGATGGGATGCCTTCGCGAGAAGCAAAATTGTCAAACGTTTTATGGGACACATTAAAGCGGGAAATGCGGGAATTGGTGCTGAGCCAGATGTTTCCGTCGGCATCCTGGGCGATGGCATGCACATGATCCTCGCTGAGTCCACGCGAATGATCAAACACGCTGACCTGCTTCGGATTCACCGTGTTCTGGAAATGAGCCAATCCGCGGCGAGTGGCTGCCCAGATGCCACCATCGTCAGCCAGCAGGAGCTGGTTGACGGCATTGCTGAGCAATCCGCTGCCATTCTCCACATGTGCCACCACGCGACCTTGCTTGTTGACAACAAACACGCCACGGCCGAACGTTCCCACCCAGAGTTTGCCCTGAGCGTCAACAACGAGGCTATGTATCATCAGGTCGGCCAGTTGGCGATTGATATCACCAGCAGCCTCCACGTGTCCGTCGTGCAGGAAGAAAAGGCCCTGTTCCGTACCCACCCAAAGGCGGTCAGTGTCTTGCACAAAGCAATTGACCGTGGCATCGGCAACGGGCATAGGCACAGGAGCGACCGCACCCGTCGTGGGGTTGAAAGTGGCCATTCCGCCACCGTAGAATCCAAGCCAAAGCATACCGTCGGCTGCGCGATAGATGGTGTTGACATGGACATTGCTTCCAATGTGGGAAAGGTCCACGTTCTTCACGGGCTGCAAGCCATCCATACCGCAAAGCTCGTTTTCTCCGCCAAGCCAGAGACGGCCCGAGGCATCGAAGTTGAGTCCCCAAACGGGTTTGTAGGTCAGCATGCCGAAATGGAGACGGGCATAGGGCAAAGTGGTGAACAACGAGGGCATATGGCTCACATAGTCAATTCCACTGCGATAGTTGCCAATCCATACGTTGCCAAACGTGTCCTCAAAGAAGTCGTAGGCGTTGGGCGAAGAAAGGCCATCGGTCGTGGCCGAAACGGAATAGTTCTCAAAAGCACCTTCGGCAGGCACTGTTCCGGCACGAAGAATACTCACGCCGCCCATGTCGGTACACACCCAAAGGTCACCGTTGCGTGTCTGTCCGATACTCATCACCTGATCGGAAAGAATGGAACCCGGCACACTGGCACGGTGACGGAAAGTGGTGAAACGTCCGGTCTTCAGGTTGAAAAGGGCAAGTCCCTGGGAAGTGCCCACCCAATAGCGGCCCTGACGATCCACGAAGAGGTCATGAACCGTCGGACCGGGAATGCCACCTTGCTGTGCCTGGGCTGCACTCCAAGCAAAGCGGCGCAGCTTACGCGTACGAAGGTCAATGATACTCATGCCGCCTTCGTCATGACCAATGAGCAG
>CAKTGD010000249.1 GCA_934561335.1 uncultured Oscillospiraceae bacterium | reverse complement strand
AGCCACCCCGGCTCGTTCTTTCCTTCATTCAAATCATAAGCGCCTGCAGGCTTGGAAAGGCTGCGTCTGAAAGTAAGCGTTCCTGTAGCAAACTCGGCATAATCAAATACAGGAGTAAAATAACCGTTGGCAAAGGCGTGGTCGGTCTTGCTATCGCTATAATCTTTGAGACTTTTGCAACCAGTGAACATATCAGAACCGTTAATAACATTGTCCGTATCAAACTTGTCGCTGGCGTAGATGGTTGTGAGAGCGGAGCAGCCATTGAACAAATCGTTCATATACTCCACCTTCGCTGTGTTGAAGTTAGTGAGGTCGAGAGATTCGAGAGCGGAGCAGCCAGAGAACATCATGTACATAATCTCCACCTTCGCTGTGTTGAAGTTAGTGAGGTCGAGAGATTCGAGAGCGGAGCAGCCAGAGAACATAGAGCTCATATCCGTCACATTCGCTGTATTGAAGTTAGTGAGGTCGAGAGAGGTGAGAGCTGAGCAACCATGGAACATACGGTCCATTTCCGTCACCTTCGCTGTGTTGAAGTTAGTGAGGTCGAGAGAGGTGAGAGAGGAGCAGCCATGGAACATATTGCCCATATCCGTCACCTTCGCCGTATTCAAATATTCAAGGCCTGAAATTGTTTCCAAGGTTTCGCAGCCTTTAAAGAATTCTCTCAACGATGTAGGAGCGTAAGTCTTGAAACTCTCTTCGAAAACAATGTTCTCAATTGTACCCGCCTCTATACCTAAAAGAGAGCACATGTTGCTCACCGTCTGTGTGTTATCTACCACAGCCATACGGCTTAAATCAAGACCTTCCAGATTGTCTGAAGTGATTTTTTTGAAAGTCAATGTAGAGTTCGTAGCAACGTAGTCTGCAACATATTCAGAAAAAGTGGTTGCTGTTTTCAGATCGTATATGCATGTGCGGTCGGCATTTTCATTACCTGAGACGTCTTTTGTGTAAGACAACTTCAAAGAATGCTTGCCAACAGATAATAATACTTTAATCTCTATTTGCTTTATATCGCTAATCGTCCAAGACTTTTTGTTATCTAAAGTAATAGTGGCTTTATCAAAATTATATTCAGAAGAAACGAGATACTTAAATGTCAATAACATAGGCTTTTCTACTGTGAAATTGACTATAGTCTCTGAAGAACTTCCGTCCACAAGATAATTACTTGACATCAGTCCCTTGCTACCATCAGGAATAGTAAAGCCAAGATTCTCCATTCCATCAGCTTTCAAGTCCAGCATCTTCCAAGGATAACTGCCATTGTCAGTAATGGTAACATCGGATATACCATCCAAGCCTTTGAACAAAGCACAGCGTGGATCTTCTGTTGTGGTCTCCGCCACCATACGTGTAGGCAGAAGCAACAACATGAACAACATCAATGGGAACAGGGCAAATCTACAGAACTTTGCCCCCCCCATAGTTCATACGGTCGACATGCGACCCATAGAATTGATAGTTAAACTTTTTCATAATCTAATACTATATTTGTTATTAAAATTTATTTGCTTATTGTTAAGTTCACTCCAGGAAATACAGGAGGTTTAACGACATGATGAATATCGATACCAGAAATAGAATGATATAAAATCGTTCCTTCCTGAAGAAATCGGAAAAGCTGAAGCGAGCCTTCCAATGATCCTCAAGATACATCCTGTACTCATGTATCATGACATATCCGAAGATAATGCCTAACATGAGTGCCGCCGTCCCGATGATGATCAAGGCGAGTTCTATCCTTGGCATGGTTTCTAATATTTCTTTCATGGCGCAAATATAGTGTTTTTTTCGGAAAAA
>CAKTGD010000248.1 GCA_934561335.1 uncultured Oscillospiraceae bacterium | reverse complement strand
CCGTCCCACTGCATGGGCATGAGGATGGACTTTTCAAAGTTGATCTGGCTCATCTTATGGTTGAAGATGGTGATTTTGGTGGTAGCTCCGCAATCCAGACTGTTGATAAGGGCAGAGTAGCCCCGGAACATTTTCTCCTTGTCCGGCTCTGAGGCCACCTGATAGTTGATGTCCGTGAAGCGGAAGGTTTTTGCGTACCGTCCACCGGTGAGGAAAATCCCGTCCTCCCAGATTTTCTGAATGGGGATCGCGTCCTGGACACGGCGAGGGATCACATATTTCTCCCGGTCCTGTCGCACCAAAGTACGAATGGATTTCATCAATTTTTATACGCCTCCTTTTCGTGGTTGGAGATGGTGTCCTCTAACAATTTGTAGTAGAGATCATCCGGTTCCGAAATAAGCCGCTTTGGTTCCAGCAGTTCCGAACGAATCCAGGCCCAGGCCAGTTGTTCAGCGGTCATGCCGTGGTAGTTAATGAATCCCATAGCCGCAAAAGGTGCGGCTCCCAGAATACACATCCAGCTGACAGTTTCCGTACCCACATAGGGCTTCAGCAGAAAGTACAGCCCAACGGCAACCAGCATTGCCGCCAGCGAGAAGCCGCACTGCCGCATGGAGAGGCCGAAGAACATGGATTCACTGTAGGACTGGATCTCTTTGTTGATTTTTACTTCCAATGGTTTCCTCCTTGTTTTGTGTAAAAGAAAAACGCCTCCCGAGCCGGAAGGCGTTGAATTGCTGCTAGGGAACTTTTTGATAAAAAATCAGTTGAAAAATTCCCTAGCTTTTTTGGCCTGTTTCTGCGAGATGAAAAGCAAAACCGCCCGGAAATATCGGACGGTAAATGCCTATACAAATTCATCTTCCAGAGCCTTCATAAAATCATCCGGGGTGTATACGGGTACAGGAGATTTCATGTAGTCCTTCGTATTCCGGGTAATGATGCAGTCCACCTTGGAACGGATTGCGGTTTCAATCATCACAGCATCCTCAAAATCGGTGGTTTCCGAGGATAGCGCATGAAAAACATCTACCGCTGTGCTGTCCAGCATACTGACAATACTAAGCAGACTATTCAGAATATTCCGGGCTTTTTCATCGCTGTGTGTGCAGCGGTGGGTCAGGTAGTAAATGTCCGTAGCGGACTTGGCGGTAATGCACCCGGTAAACTGCTCTCCGGCAGCGGCCCGGAAAATTTGGAGCGCGGTAGGCGCAAAAGGTTCTCTCTTTTGCAGAAAGTCAATGACGACGCAGGTATCTAAGATTGCCTTCATAGGGAATTCAACCGCTCCTCCCGTGCTTCCTCCAGAGTCATGGTGTCTGGGACACTGCCAAACAATGCGTCAACGGTGTCCACGCGGTCCTGGTAGGGAGATACCAGCTTGGCAATGGTTTTCCCGTTGCGGGTGATATAGATGTCCTGGGTGGCTGCCAGCAGAAGATATTTCCCGAGGTTCAGTTTTAGTTCTGTTGCGGTAATGGACATAGGTCAAACCTCCTTTCGGTGTATTCCCATTATACACGAATCGAACGAAATTATCAAGAGAAATCGAACGATTTTTCGTTACAGCCCCATCATCTCCCGCACGACCCGGTCTGCCATCTTCACGGACCCCACGAGGATCAGCATATTGAAAATCAGCTCTCCGATATAGCTCCACACCATCGTAGCAGCTGCCGCTCCCGCATCCACCACAGGGGGCGAGGATGCAAAGGCGGAGAAAATCACGCAGGCCAGCACAATGACGGCTCCTTCCAGGCAGACGGAAGCGTAGCTTTTGAGAAAGCTCTTGCCAATGCTCTGGGTGGGTTCCCCGGC
>CAKTGD010000247.1 GCA_934561335.1 uncultured Oscillospiraceae bacterium | reverse complement strand
GTTGGCGGGCATCTTCCACAAGCTTTCCAGCGAGATGGAGTCCAGCAGGAAGACCCGCAGGATGGCAGCCAGCCCCAGCTCCTTGGCCCGGCGGATGAAGGATTGGCGGGTGGAGATGATGCCGTCGGCCTCCGTCATATTGCGGATGAAATCCACGGCGATCTCCTTGCTGGCAAGGCCCGCGATGAGGTCTACATGGACGATGGCAAATTTGCCCGCCGCGTGGATGCGCTGCACCAGTGCGGAGATATTGCAGATATCGCCATATAGGATAAAGACCACCCGGATGTTCTCGTTGTGCAGGGCTTCCTCCAGCCCGCCGTCGTCCTTGATGGCGGCGATCACCGGCGTCTCCTGAATGGCGTCCATCAGTTCTTGTTTCATCGATTTGTTTTCCCTCTTCTTATCTAATATATGGCCTGTTCCGCCAGACTGTCTTCTCCCTATTATGAAGGGTGGGGCAGGAAAAAGCAATGATTTTTGCTGCTTTTGTCTGAAAAATACTTCACGTTGGCGAAGATGCCTGGTTTTCCTGCATAATTTTCGACAAGTTTTACAAACTCTTGTATTCTTGATGCGGTTCCCTTGACAAATGATGCAAAGTTATGCTAGGCTTGCGCTACATTGATTCGGTCTGCGCCCGGTGCGCGCTGCATCAAAACCATATAGCGACGGAAAAGCCTTGAAAGAGTAACGAGCAGAGGCGTCAGCCGCCAACAAAGGGAGAAGTTTCGCTTCCTTTGCAAGGGCTGCACGCGCTGCTTTTTTCTTTTGCGGTTTTGTTCGGCGGGCGGGCACGGAATACGCTGTACACCTGCTGAGAGAAGGAGAAATACCATGGACGCCGCCGCTTTCGACCTCAACTCGTTTGAATTCCAGATGATCTGCGTGGTGCGGCTGCTGCTGGCTTCCGTCTGCGGCTTCGCCATCGGCATCGAGCGCACCAACCGCCTCAAGGATGCGGGGATGCGCACCCACCTCATCGTCTGCATGGCGTCGGCCCTGATGATGATCGTCTCCAAATATGGCTTCTTTGATATCGCAGGCTACGCGGAGTTCTTCAAGGTGGACGCTTCCCGCGTGGCGGCCAACATCGTCTCGGGCGTCAGCTTCCTCGGTGCGGGCATCATCTTTGTGCGCAACCGCAGCATCACGGGCCTGACCACCTCGGCGGGCATCTGGGCCACCTCCGGCATCGGCATGGCCATGGGAGCGGGCCAGTACGTCATCGCCATTGCAGGCACCGCCATCATCATCATTGCCCAGAGCCTGCTCCACAACGACCACATCACCGGCGGCGGGCGCCGCCGCCTCGTGCCTGTGGCACCCCGTCAGCAGCAGCATTGCCGTCGGCGCAACCCATGTCGTGCGCCTTCTCAAGCAGTCGTACCAGTTTGTCGAATTTTATGTCGCCGTAGGCAAAGAATACGGCGTTGTCAGGACGGTACAACCGTCGTGTGAACTGCAGGGCATCTTCAGTAGTGTAAGTGCGCAGAACGTCGGCTGAGCCGAGAATGTTGTGACCCAGCGGATGCCCCTTGTATATAGCGTTTTCGAACAGGTCGTATATCAGTTCGGCAGGCGAGTCGTTGTAACTTTCAATCTCGTCGACTATCACCTCCACCTCCTTGTCAATCTCCGTTTGCGGATAGGTGCTGTGAAACACGATGTCGGTGAGCAGATCGACAGCTCGGTCGATGTTGTCGCGCAGTACGGCTGCATGATAGACCGTCTCCTCCTTGTTGGTGAAGGCGTTGAGGTCGCCGCCCACGCTTTCCAGATAGCCCGGAATCTTCATCGAACTGCGCCGCTCAGTACCCTTAAACG
>CAKTGD010000246.1 GCA_934561335.1 uncultured Oscillospiraceae bacterium | reverse complement strand
CGCTACGAAATTTTGGGTACCGCAACAGGACACTTTTGCCGCCAAGGGCAAAAGTAACTCGCCCCGGAGGGCGAAACAACAGCAATGGAAGGCAATAAAATCGCCGGATTTACGGAGAGGAGGAGATCACCATGGCGGGCTATATCACACGGGGACAGGAAAAGAGCGTGGTGCTCTCCGCCGCGCAGGTAGACGCGCTGGTGCATGGCGGCAGCGGCGATGCGGCGCTTTTATACCTGCTGCTGCAGCGGCTGGACGGCCCCGTTACCCCCGAGGCGCTGGCGGAAAGGCTGCACTGGAGCCAGCTGCGGTGCGCCGCCGCCGAATCGGCCCTGCAGGACATGGGCTTTTTGCAGCGTACCGCGCCGCCGGAACCGGCGGCGGAGGAACGGCGCACCTATTCCGCCGAGGAGCTGGCCGACCTGCTGGAGAGCGACGGCGGCTTTCAGATGCTGGTGCCGCAGGTAGAGGAACGGCTGGGCAAAAAGCTGAGAACCGCCGAGCTGCAAATTCTGGCGGGCCTGTATGACGATATGGGGCTGCCGGTGGATGTGATCTACCTGTTGGTGTGCCACTGCATCGAGCGGACGGCCCGCCGCTTTGGCCCGGGCCGCCGCCCCACGCTGCGGCAGATCGAGAAGGAGGGGGCCTATTGGGTGCGCCTGGGCATCTGCGATCAGGACAGCGCCGGGCGCTATCTCAGCGACTACGCCCGCAAGCTGGAAAAGACCGCCGCCTATATGCAGGTTTTGCAGCTGGGGAACCGCGGGCCGGTGGACAGCGAGCAGCGCTACATACTGGACTGGATCGACATGGGCTTTACCCCGGACGCGGTGGCGCTGGCCTATGATAAGACGGTATTTTATAAGAAGGAACTGAACTGGCGCTATCTCAACGGGATCCTGCGCCGCTGGCACCAGCAGGGCTGGCACACGGCCGAGGCGGTAGAGTCCGGCGAGCGGAAGGGTACCAAAAAAGAGGCCGCCGCTGCCGGCGGAAAGACCGACTGGATGGACGAGTACATGTAAGGGCAGCGCCGAGGCGCAGCCTGCAATCATCCCTTCACCAAAGGAGGTATCCATATGGCATATGACGGACGCATCATGCGTCAGGCGCTGGCCCGGTTCGAGGAGGACAAGCAGCGCCGTGAGGCGGACTTCAACCAGCGGCGCCGCCGCCTCTATGACGCCGAGCCGCGGCTGCACGAGATCGAGCAGCAGCTGCGCGCCACCATGCCCAAGCTGATCGCCTCGGCGCTGCGCCGCGGCACGGATCCGCTGCCTGCGGTGCGGGTGCTGCGGGACGAAAATCTGGAATTACAGCGGGAGCGGGCCGCCCTGCTGAAGGGGATGGGCTATCCGGAGGACTATCTGGAGGAAAAGCCTGCTTGCCCCCTGTGCGGCGACACCGGATATCACAACGCGCAGGTGTGCCGCTGCCTGCGGGAGTACTACAAGCGCTTGCAGCTTACCGAGCTGTCCCGTATGCTGGATCTGGGCAGCCAGAGCTTTGAAACCTTTTCCTTCGACTGGTACAGCACGGACCGGGGAGAGCGAAAGCTGTCGCCGCGGGAGAATATGGAGCGCAACTATGACGTCTGTCAGGACTATGCCCGGCAGTTTTCCCTGCGCAGCGACAATTTGCTGCTGATGGGCCAGCCGGGTCTGGGCAAGACGTTTCTCTCCGCCTGCATCGCCCGGGTGGTCAGCGAGCGGGGCTTCAGCGTGGTATACGACACGGCGGAGCATATCTTTTCCCAGATGGAGGAGGAGAAATTCCGGCCTGATGACTCTCCCGCCGCCCGGGAGGATGTGCAGCGCTATCAGC
>CAKTGD010000245.1 GCA_934561335.1 uncultured Oscillospiraceae bacterium | reverse complement strand
TAGTCCAGCAGGCGGCGGCGCTTACCGATCATCATCTGCATGCCGCGGCGGCTGTGGAAGTCATGGGGATGCACCTTCAGGTGCGCGGTCAGCTGATTGATCCGCTCGGTCAGGATGGCAACCTGCACCTCGGGGGAGCCGGTATCGGTAGCGTGGGTGCGATTGCTTTCGATAATCGCGGTCTTCTGGTCTTTGAGCATCATAGTGTGTTTCCACCTTTCTTGTATTTTGCCGCGCCGCTGCGTCGTGGGACAGGTGAATGATCCACGCAACGAAGCCGGACGGCCATATTGGCGCACATTAACGTGCCTAAATAGGATATCACAGAAAATCAAGGTTGTAAAGTATTATTTTGCAGGATCGGGCGAGATTTTTTAGGGGGTAGACAGGCGCGGGCCGATGCGGGCACCGGCCCGCGCAAGCCGCTTTATTCCCGGGTCTCGATGGCGCCGGTGGGACAGCTGTCGGCGGCCTCCTGCACCGTCAGGCGGCAATCCTCCGGTACAGGCTGGGTAATGGCCCGGGCGCTTTCCCCCTCGCTCAGGGAAAAGACCTGCGGACAGATGCCGCAGCACAGGCCGCAGCGAATGCAGCCCTTCTGGTTTACGTTTGCGTACATGGCAGCACACTCCTTTTTATTTGATATGGACTGGCTGCATTATGTCCGCCGCCGCGGATTTTCATACCGGCTTACTCCGGCAGGGGCAGCGCGTGCATCATCACCCGCCCGAAGCAGGTCAGGCTGCGGCCGCTGCCCCGGTGGAACACCACATCCATATCGGCGCGCTGCCGGTTCAGGGAGAAGAGGTACACCATCCCCAGCGCATCGCGGTAATACTGCTTGCACAGCATATCGCCATCCACGCAGAAAATACCTACATCCCCGTTTTGCAGCGGGTCATGGTTGACATAGACCACCGCTCCGTCCGCGATCCACGGCGCCATGGAGTCTCCCTGAATCCGCACGGCCAGCTCCGCGCCCATGGGCACGCTGCCGGTGACGGGGATCAGCTCATAGTCCTCCAGAAACACCGGCGCGGCAAAGCCGGCGGCGGCGGGCGAAGCGTACAGCGGGATGGTTCGGGGCTGGGCATCCGGCCCATCCTGCCGCAGCTCCTCCTCCAGCGCACTGAATCCATCCATGACCGAGCGCACCGCCTGCCGCCCGGTCAGCGGCAGGGCGCGATAGCGCTCCACCATCTGCCGCTCTTCATCGGTATAGGTAAAGGCGTGGCGGAAGCTGCCCTGATAGAGATAATTGGGATCCACCTGCAGCGCGTCAAACAGCCGCAGCAGCACATCCTCTTTGGGTGTGCTGACGCCGATCTCATAATTCCCGATGGCACTGCGGCTGACACCCAGCTTTTCGGCCAGCGTATCGCGGCTCATGCACAGCTCTTCCCGCCGCCGGCGCAGCTGCTCCCCAAAGCTCATCATACGACCTCCTATCACAAGAATCTTGTTTTTATGACTTTATTTTACAGAGTTCGACAGGATATGTCAAGGTCGAATCACAAGAATCTTGTGATTTCTTTCTTGACATAACAAGTTTCTTGTGATAGTATGAATTTGTTCACAAGAAACTTGTTCTCTGGCACAGTCTATCCGGGAAAGGCGGCGGTCATGCCGGGCGAAGCAGATTTTTTCGCAGGAAGAGGGCCCGTAAGCAGTGCGGAAGAGCGGCGAAGGGAGGCGCGGGCAAAAAACATCAGCGGCACAAAAAAATCATCCCGGCAGCAAGCGCTGCCAGGATGATTTGGTGGGGGATGGTGGATTTACCCCATCCGGGGCATAAACTTCGACTCCACCGCACCACCCAATAAAAATACCGA
>CAKTGD010000244.1 GCA_934561335.1 uncultured Oscillospiraceae bacterium | reverse complement strand
CGGATTAAGGAACAGCTTCTTGGCAATAAGGAGCAGTATGCTGCACAGATCAGAGCCCTGCAGTCCCTTATCGGAGAACTCACGGATAAGAGTGTGAAGCTGCAGACCATGGAGCAGCGGAATAAGTCTGCCGTAGAGCAGCAGTTCCGCAAGTCCCGTGAGAAGATCCGCCAGGGACGCCAGAACAAACAGGCGGCACTGAATTATTATAAGAACATGAATAATGCCAATTATGTGCCACCACAGTTTCTGGATGATAAGAAATAACTGTTTGTAGTTGATAAATATACGAAAAACAGAAAACAAAAAATACCCAAAAATTTTTCAAAACAGGGTTAAGTATTTCGGATACACTCCGATATATAATACAAATAAAACAAAACAAATTGCAAAGACAAACAGTTTTGTTTTAGAAACCGCAGAGCATCTTTCGAAGGCGTACGATTTCAAAAGAAATCTGCACAATAAATAAAACAATCACTGCAGGGAAGCAGTGAACAATTTCAAGGAGGAATGAATTATGGTAGTACAACACAATCTTACAGCAATGAACTCTAACAGAATGTTAGGCGTAACAACAAAGACACAGGCTAAGTCCACTGAGAAGTTATCTTCCGGTTACAAGATCAACCGTGCAGCAGATGATGCAGCAGGACTTTCCATCAGTGAGAAGATGAGAAAGCAGATCAGAGGTCTGACACAGGCTTCTTCCAACGCTCAGGACGGCATCAGTGCAGTACAGACTGCAGAAGGTGCTCTGACAGAAGTACATGATATGCTGCAGAGAATGAATGAACTGGCAGTAAAGGCTTCTAATGGTACCAACAGTGAGGATGACAGAGAGTACATTCAGAACGAGATTGATCAGTTAACTACTGAAATTGATCGTGTATCCACAACTACTAAGTTCAATGAGACTTATCTGCTTCAGGGAGATGCAGAAGGAGTTACTGCGGATACGCAGACCGTAGAAGTTGCTGGTGTAAATGCTACAATTGCTAAGGGAGCAACAGTAAAAGCAGGAACGGTTGAACTCGGTAAAGTAGGTCTTCAGCAAGCAGGAACTGCTAAATACTCTACAGATGTCGATTCATTAACGGGGCCTGTGCTTAAAGCATTAAATGACAGCACAACTGGAACGATTACCTTAAAAGCAACTGTTACCAACGGAAAGGTAGATAAGTGGACCGCCAACGACGCCGCTGGTACAACATATACAGCAGCACAGTTGAAGGAGAGTGGAATAACCGTTAATGATGGTGTGGGCAATGATGAAACTATTATTTTAACAAAGAAATTTGAAAAAAATGATAAGTTAGACGAGAAGGGTGTTGTATATGCGACAGATCCTACGGCAGCAAATTTGAATAGTTCTGCATTGGGTTCAACATTAAAGACAACAATCAAAAATACCAATGGAACAGCTACTATGGTAGACTATGATTCTACATATGTTCCTGATGCTTTGAAATTAGATTTGCATGTTGGTGCAGATTCTACATCTGACAATAAGATTCAGCTAGAAATCAAGTCTATGAGTTCCAGTGCGTTAGGACTGTTGAACTCTGATGGAAGACTGTTAGTAAATGGAAAGGATTCCACCAATGCTGACGCTGCTATTGATACCATTGCATCTGCTATCCAGAAGGTTTCCACCCAGCGTTCCGCACTTGGTGCTGTACAGAACAGACTTGAGCACACCATCAACAACCTCGACAACGTAGTTGAGAATACCACAAGTGCTGAATCTGCTATCCGTGATACCGATATGGCTACAGAGATGGTTAAGTACTCCAACAATAACATCCTGTCTCAGGCAGGTCAGGCAATGTTGGCTCAGG
>CAKTGD010000243.1 GCA_934561335.1 uncultured Oscillospiraceae bacterium | reverse complement strand
GCTATGCCCTCATAACGTGGAAATGGGCATTAACGACCATATCCACAGCGCGCTTTAGCGCGCAGCATTAATGACCATTCCCTCAGCACGTGCGCAAGCACGCTGAGGGGAGAAAGCGTGCGCAAGCACGCAGCATTGATGACCATTAATGGCTCATTGACGGAAATTAATGTAGGAACCCAGCGTGCGCAGCACGCCCAAGCAAATCTGGATGTAAAACCCCAAAGTCTTTTTCCCAGATAATAATACCAATCGCCAATTCTGAATCCAAAACTTGAGTCCATGTATATATAGACCATGAAAAGCGAATTTGCACCAATAGAAGGACATTCTTGCGTATAACTGCGTAATTATGCAGGCCCTTGCATGCGTTATGCCGGAAATAATACTTACCTTTGCCCCCGAAATCCATAAAAATCCAGAAAATATACAGCAAATGAACGATAGATTCAAACGTTTGGAAGTCATCCGTGTACTCCTGAGCAATTCGCCCATGGGCAGTCACGCTGAGATCCTCAAGGAATTGGAACGCAACGGCATCATTGTGACGCAGGCCACGCTCTCGCGCGACATGAACAAAATGCGCGCCATGAAAGTCGTGACCGCAGAAGGTTATCGCTATGTGTTGCCCGAAAGCCCCCTCTACAAGCGAACGGTCAGTCCGCAGGTCGTGCCGCAATTCCTCAGCAACTCCGGTTTCGTGCGCATTGACTTTTCCGGAAATATGGCCGTGATGCATACGCGTCCCGGCTATGCCAGTGGATTGGCTTCCGACATCGATTCCCACAAGCTCCCCTCCGTGATTGGCACGCTGGCCGGCGACGACACCATCCTCATCATCATGGCAGAAAAAGTCAGCCGTCAACAGCTCATCGACGACCTTGCCACCGTCGTCCCCGCCATCAAGAGCGTCGTGCTCTAGCAGGTCCCGCTCTTCTGTATACCCTTGAAATTCATCCCCCCATATCCCCACGCCCATGATCAGAATAGGAATTATTGGCGGTGCCGACTATTCCGCTGGTGAACTCTGCCGCCTGTTGCTCAACCATCCCGAAGCAGAGCTCGTCTTTGTCAACAGTGAGCGCCATGCAGGCCGTCCGCTCGCCGATGTCCATGCCGGGCTGCTTGGCGAAACGGACCTCTATTTCACCTCCGAACTCCCCTTCGACGAAGTCGACGTCGTGTTCTTCTGTTTCGGTCCGGGCAAGAGCGAAGCCTTTCTGGCCGACCACTATCTCCCCGCCGATGTGCGCGTCATCGACCTCACGCGGGACTTCCGTCTGCTCTCAGACGACAATGACTATATCTATGGTCTGCCGGAGTTGAACCGTTCGCGAATCGGCAGTGCGCTCCATGTGGCCAATCCCGGTGATGCTGCCACATGCATCCAGCTCGGACTCCTGCCCCTGGCTGAGGCTGGTCTGCTTGGAGGCGATATCGCAGTGAACGCCCTTGTCGGTAGCACGGGAGCCGGCGTACAACCGTCTTCCACGACGCATTTCTCCTGGCGTTCGGGCAATGTGAGCATCTTCCAGGCCTTCGAACATGAACACGTCGCCGAAATCGTGCAGTCCATACGTCAGCTCCAGCCCGACTTCGACGGCGAGATTGACTTCATCCCCTATCGTGCCGACTTCCCCCGTGGCCTGTTCTCCACCATGGTGGTGCGCTGCCAGAGCGCACTGGAAGAAGTCGAGGCCTACTATCGCGATTTCTATAGCGAAGCCCCCTTCATCCACTATGCCGGGCGCCCCATCGACCTCAAGCAAGTCGTCAACACCAACAAATGCCTCATCCATGCCGAGCGCCATCGCGACAAGCTCCTCGTGACCTCCTGCATCGACAACCTCCTCA
>CAKTGD010000242.1 GCA_934561335.1 uncultured Oscillospiraceae bacterium | reverse complement strand
AGATATGCGCTGTCGGGAGGAACGAAGAAAGCGGTCGCTGCCGCCGCCAGCAGTGAGATGACCAGCATGGCGTTGGCACGGCACCAGGATCGGATCGTGTGCATAAAAAGCTCCTTTATTCGCCGCAGCCGGGGCAGCCCTCGCAATCCGTGCAGGCCGCTTGCTTTTTCTCATATTCGTACAGCGTTCCCTCGGTCATATGTGACAGCGCCGCAATGCGCTCATTCAGCATATCCCACATGCACATGGGCAGGTGGTCACGATGCCCGCGATGGAGCGTTACGCATTCAAAGCAGTTGCCATGGTGCGGGCACTTCTCCTGGCAGGGACAGTGATCCCCACTCTCCCGGACCTGCTTCAGAAACTCCTGTTTAACCTTCCATGCCTCCTGCTTTTGCCCACGGCGATCAAGATCGTTTTGCAGAATGGCCAGCTCATTTCCATCGATTTTCATGATTGGTTCCCTCTTTTACTCATTTACTCTTTTGCTCGGGTGAAATGATTGTAGCAGAGCTTTACAGGATCCGCAAGCTATTCCTGCATGACGGACTTCCCTGCGCTTGGAGTGGGAATGCGATTGACAATATGTCCGCCGCAAGCCCACTCTGTAAGGGGTGGGTAAGGGGGACTTTAAGATACTGCTTGATTTTGTTTCAGATACGATATAATTGAAACGTCAACAAGTCGGTATAGCGTAAATGAGAGAAACGGTCAACTGGTCTTTGCATTGAACAACGAAATTTTGTTGCCAGAGAACGCACCCGTCCGACTGACAAGCGTCCAGATTGAGGAACTGGACTACCTTCATACTGGCCGCTCTGCGGAACCGCTGCTCAATTTCGCCGGTCGAGGTAATTTTGCAGAGCGGTGTACGCACACTTAGAATGCCCAAACTGAAAAGTTTTTTGTTTTATACCTTAAAAAGTTATTGAGTATACAAACTATTTTGGGTATACTATTAGCTGTAGGGAGGCGATACGATGATCAACAGACCGGACTATATCGCGGCAATCGAGCCGTTTATCGACAAGCTGCTCGTCAAGATACTTGCCGGTATCCGCCGCTGTGGGAAGTCTACGATCTTTGAGATGCTGAGAGAGGAACTGCTGCGGCGCGGTATTGGGGAGGACCAGATCGTCTGCAAGCGGTACACGGAGATGGATATTCCCGAGAACATCACCGCCAAGCAGATGTATGACGAGCTGACCGCTGCCATGGCGGGCAAGGGACACTGCTATCTTCTGCTGGACGAGATTCAGGAGATCACCGGCTGGGAGAAGGCGGTCAACAGCCTGTTGGAAAGTGCGGATGCCGACATCTATGTGACCGGCTCCAACTCCAAGCTCATGTCCAGCGAGATCTCCACCTATCTGACGGGCCGCTATGTGTCCATTCCTGTCTATACGCTGTCGTTCAAGGAATATCTGGACTTCAAGGCCGACAGCACTTTATCCCGCAGGGAACTGCTGGAGGAGTATATCCGCTTCGGCGGTTTTCCAATCATCGCACTCAGCGAGTACGATGAACAGAGCGCCTATCAGATCGTCAACGGCATTTACCATACCGTAGTCTCCCGCGATATTGTCAAGCGTCACCGCATCAACAAGCAGGATCTTTTTGACCGTGTGGTGAAGTATATTATCGAAAATATGGGTAAGACCTTCTCGGCAAACTCAATCTCCACTTTCTTGAAAAGCGAGCACCGCAAGGTCTCGGTGGAGAGTATCTACAACTACCTGCGCTGGCTGGAGCAGGCGCTTATCATCTACCCCTGCGAACGCTATGACCTGCAAGGCAAGAGTATCCTGAAAACGCAGGAGAAGTATTATCTTGCCGATGTCTCCCTGAAATACGCGCT
>CAKTGD010000241.1 GCA_934561335.1 uncultured Oscillospiraceae bacterium | reverse complement strand
CGGGAGAAATACATTGCCGCCGGCGGCCCCGACGGCGGCGACGGCGGCGACGGCGGCTCCATCATCCTGAAGGTGGATGACAACATGTCCACGCTGATGGACTTCCGCTATAAGCGCAAATATGTGGCCGACAACGGCGTGGACGGGCAGGGTGGCCGCAAGTCCGGCAAGGACGGGCAGAGCCTGACCATCCGCGTGCCCCGCGGCACACTGGTGCGGGACGCTGAAACCGGCGAGATCATCAAGGACATGTCAGATGACCAGCCCTATATCCTCTGCAAGGGCGGCCGCGGCGGCTGGGGCAACCAGCATTTCGCCACTCCCACCCGGCAGGTGCCCCGCTTTGCCAAGGCGGGTCTGCCCGGCGAGAGTCACGATGTGGTGCTGGAGCTGAAGCTGCTGGCGGACGTAGGACTGGTGGGCTTCCCCAACGTGGGCAAGAGCACACTGCTCAGCGTAGTCAGCAAGGCTCATCCCAAAATCGCCAACTACCACTTCACCACCCTGTACCCCAATCTGGGCGTGGTCTACGTGGATGAGGGCGTCAGCTTCGTCATGGCGGATATCCCCGGCATTATCGAGGGCGCCAGCGAGGGCGCCGGACTGGGACACGACTTCCTGCGGCATATCGACCGCTGCCGCCTGCTGGTGCATCTGGTGGACGTCTCCGGCAGCGAGGGGAGGGATCCCATCGCCGACTTCGATGCCATCAACGCTGAGCTGAAGGAATACAGTCCTGAACTGGCCACCCGGCCTCAGATCGCCGTGGCCAACAAGACCGATCTGCTGGCGGACACGGAGCAGCTGGATGCCTTCCGCGCCCATGTGGAGGGGCAGGGCTACGAGTTCTTCGCCATGTCCGCCGCCACCCATCAGGGCACGCGGGAGCTGGTGCAGCGCATCAGTCAGCATCTCAGCGAGCTGCCGCCGGTAACGGTGTACGAGCCGGAATATGTACCCCGTCCGCCTCAGATCGACACCTCCGAGCCGCTGCACATCGAGCGGGATGACAACACATGGCTGGTGGAAGGCCCGTGGCTCCAGCGGCTTATGGCCAACATCAACTTCTCCGACTACGAAAGCCGGATGTACTTCGACAAGATGCTGCGCCAGAGCGGCCTGTTCGACACACTGGAGAGCATGGGCATTCAGGACGGTGACATCGTCAGTATGTACGATCTGGAATTTGAGTATCAGCACTGAAAGCGTATAAAAGTACCTCCGCCGGACACACTACCGGCGGAGGTGTTTTTTTATGAAGTACGCAATCGATCTCACCGATCTTCTCAACAACGATCCGCAGGCGTATACCTACTTTTACGCCCTGCCTGCCGAAACGCAAACCCAACTGCGAAAGCGGGACATCCGTAGCATGGAGGAGCTGAAAGCCGCCACGGCGGATCTGGCCTACAATACCCGTCCGGGCGCATTCTGATCCGCCGGCATACGCTCCGCCGCCAAAATGCAGTGAACGGACAGACCGGTGCGGCCTTTACCGGCCGCCATGCGCACCATATAAAAAATCAGGCTCCTTGCGGGAGCCTGATTTTTTATATGGTATCTTGCTTACTCGCTTAATAGCTGCCCAGGTCAGCGGACTTGTCGCCCTCGACGCTGGTGCCGAACTCGTAGTCATTACCGGGCAGGACGGCATTGAGCAGCACGCCCAGCAGGGCGGCAATGGCAAGGCCGGTCAGCGTAACGTCAGCGCCGCCCACGGTGAAGGTGATGCCGCCGGTGCTGCTGAAGCCCAGACCGCTGACGAAGATCACCGCCGCAATGATCAGGTTGCGGGACTTGGTGAGATCCACCTTGTTCTCCACCACGTTGCGCACGCCCACGGCGGAGATCATACCGTACA
>CAKTGD010000240.1 GCA_934561335.1 uncultured Oscillospiraceae bacterium | reverse complement strand
TCGACGAAGCCCAGCAATCCTCCGGAATGTTCGTTCCGTTTTTCTGAATGAACGCAGCGTGACGTTAGGGCAAGAGCCATCAGCAGAACAGAGCATCATAGTTGTCCAACGGAGAGAAGCACAGTTGAATACTGAAAAAAGCGGATGCACGTCTCAGGCGTGCATCCGCTTTTGCATAGCAAAATAAGAAATGTGCCATTTCCTCGCCCCTGCGAGGCAACCGGAAATGATGCACGAAAGCTTCATGCACTGGCATTTGTGCATGTTCGTGGTGCGCTGCTCTTGCATGAAGCTTTATACCGAAAACTACTCGCTGGGCGAGTCGTTCAATAGGAGCTTCTGCCGATGAGGAAAAATAAAACTTTCTCAGTTATGGTAGAAATACGGTCTGGCAAGGCTTCTTTGAACGCAAGCTATAGTATGCTGTTCTCCGTTACGCACAGAGTGAAATGTAATAACGCAGGTGTCTGCCATCTATTGCTATATGGCAGACACCTGCAAAAGTGCCGATTTCAAAAGTCCACGGGTCTTATCAAAGCGATCCCTAAAAATAGGATGATCGGTTTATTGATCCTTGTTTTCCTGAGGCAGGATCAGGTTCAGCAGAACTGCCATAATTGTGGCAATGACCACCGGCGTCTTACCGAAAATGATCGTAATGCTCTCCGGGAACTGGCTCAACGCAGACGAGGATTGAGAGATACCAACGCCCAACGCAGCCGACAGCCCTACAATGGTAGTATTGCGGGGGGAGATGGTTTCGGACGCGATCAGCTTCATGCCGGTCATAGCGATGGTGGAAAATACAGTGATGGTCGCTCCACCCAGCACGCATTGCGGAATCGTCGTTAAAATAGCTGAAAATTTAGGAATCAGACCCGCAAGCAGCAAAAATCCGCCGGCCAAAGCAAAAACCACCCGATTAACGACCTTATTTGTAGTAACAATACCTACATTTTGCGAATAGGTCGCTGTTGGCAGGCTGCCGAAAAATGCCGACAGCACATTGGTCAGGCCATAGGTAACAATACCGCCCTGCAGCTCTTGGTCCGTGGGCTCCCGGTTCAAGCCTCCCACCGTGGTGGCGGTCAAATCGCCGATCGCCTGGATCGCGTTGATGGCGAACAGCAGTGCAAGCGCGATGCAGGCCGAGAACTCAAACTTGATGCCGAAATGCATGAATTGGGGAAGGGAGAACCACGCCGCGTCTCTCACTTCAGAGAGATCCACCATGCCAAACACAGCGGCGACAATATACCCGGCGATCATGCCCAGCAGAATGGCGGCAAGCTTGCAGATGCCCTTGCCCTTGTTGGACATGACCATCACAACGATCAGAGTGAACGCCGCCACCGCCCAGTTTTGCCATGAGCCGTAAACCAGCGCGGAGGTCAAGCCCTTTTGCAGCACGACTACCTCGTAAGTATTCCCGGTGCCGCCGGCCATATAATTGATGGCGGTAGGATAGAGAGAAAGACCGATCGTGAACACCACCGTGCCGGTGATGATGGGCGGGAAAAATCTGCGGATCTCCTTCACAAAAACACCCACAACAGCGGCAACGATACCGCCCACGATCATCGCGCCCGCGATGGTGGCGATGTCTCCGCCGCCGCCAACGATGGCCTGCATACTGGGCAAGTAAGCAAAGCTGATGCCGAATATCACGGGAAGTCCGGAACCCAGCTTGCCGCCAATGGGGAATAACTCGATTAGGGTCGTCACTGCGGACATGACCAAAGATACCTGAATGAGCAGAACGCGTTCACTCTGCGGTAATCCAAGCGCGTTGGCAATAATGATCGCCGGGGTAACACAGCCGACGATCATAGCGACTAAGTGTTGCAGTGCCAAGGAGATCGACATTCCAAGGGGCGGAATACCATT
>CAKTGD010000239.1 GCA_934561335.1 uncultured Oscillospiraceae bacterium | reverse complement strand
GTGTTAACATCCTCACCGCCCAGGTTCATGAGATAAAGGCTCAAGGTACCGGTACTGGAAGCACCAGGCAGAGAAGGTGGCTGGAAGGCCATAACGGTTGCATCAGGAATCTGTGCGCCCATACCAAAAATCATCGGAATAATATCCTGTACGCTGTTGCTGCGCTTGCTGTAGTCCTCCATAGTAACTACTGCCAGACCGGCGTTAGCCTTCTGGCCCATGGACAGAATATCAATACCGCTAACCTCCATAACGTTTTTAACGCCGGGAAGCTTGCTCATCTTTTGCGCAAGGCCTGCCATAATCTGCTCTGTACGGTTGCTGGATGCACCCTCAGGCAGAGCAATAGATACAGCAGTCATGCCCTGGTCCTCGTTAGGTACGAAGCCTGTCGGCGTTACCTTCGCCAGGAAGCCGATGCAGATAACTACGATAGCAAGACAGGTCAGGATAAGCTTGGATTTACGGATGCAGCCCTCAACGTTCTTCACGTATTTAGCCAGGGTTCTTGCAAACCAATCGTCAAATGCTTTTACAGCCTTGCCGATAAAGCCCTTCGGCGCCTCCTCCTTCTTCACAAGAAGCAAAGAGCAGAGCGCAGGAGTCAGAGACAACGCAACAATAGCAGAAAGCATCATGGATACAGAAATCGTAATCGCAAACTGCTTGTACAATTCACCAACAGTACCGCCGGTGAAGGCTACAGGGATAAATACCGCAGACAGCACGAAGGCAATAGCCACAACAGGGCCGGAAACCTCGTTCATAGCGCGGTAGGTTGCCTCCTTAGGAGACATACCGTTTTCCTGAATATGATGCTCTACTGCCTCTACTACAACGATAGCGTCATCGACAACAAGGCCGATAGCCAAAATCATTGCGAAAGCAGTCAGAGTATTGATCGTAAAGCCTAAAATAACAAAGGAAGCGAAGGTACCAACAAGGGATACCGGTACAGCCAGAATAGGAATCAGGGTTGCACGCCAGCTGCCCAGGAACATGAATACTACCAAAATAACCAGAACCAAAGCCTCAACGAAGGTATGCGCAACCTTCTCCAAAGATTCGGTAATAAACTGGGTGTTATCCTGAATAACAACCAGCTTCATATCGTCAGGGAAACGTGTTTCAGCGTCCTTTAATACCTCACGGATATTCTTAACCGTTTCGATAGCATTCGCATCGGAGGTCAGGGATACCGGGAAGACAACGGAGTCGCCACCGTTCAGCTTGCTGACGATAAGGTCATTACGCGGACCTTCTTTAATAGTTGCGATATCCTTCAGCTTCAGGTTATCGCCATTATTAGAACGGATAATTACGTTACCGAATTCCTCAGGCGTATTCAGACGGCCCTGAGCACTTGCAGAATAGGTACGCTCCTGCTCAGCAGTTGTAGGACGGTTACCGATAGAACCAACTGCTGCCTGCACGTTCTGCGTCTTGATAGCATTGGAAACATCAGTCACGGTTACGCCCAGCTGCGCCATCTTTTCCGGATTCAGCCAGATACGTACTGCATATTCCGGACCATATTCGCCAACGGTGGATACACCCTTAACACGCTTTACAGCATCGAGAAAGTTCGCATCCGCATATGTTCTCAGGAACATTGCATCATAAGTATTTTTCGGAGAATACAGACCGAAATACATAATGGTCTCGGCAGACTCCTTAGCAGTGGTTACGCCGTAGCCGGAAACCTCGCTCGGCAGGGAGCTGGTTGCCTGAGATACACGGTTCTGCACCTCTACAGAAGCAATATCTGCGTTTTTCTCCAGGTTGAACTCAACATTGAGCTTGTATTCACCACTAGAGGTACTTACAGAGGACATGTTCAGCATATTTTCTACGCCGCTGACCTTCTGCTCAATAGTCTGTGCTACAGCCTT
>CAKTGD010000238.1 GCA_934561335.1 uncultured Oscillospiraceae bacterium | reverse complement strand
GAGCCGTTGAGAATCTGACCCGCGAGTCCTTCTGGAATGTCTACCGCCCCGGCTGCATGGAGCACTATGTGCTGCACCGCTATCGGGATGACCCGGCTTTTGTGCCGGAGCTGGACTTCGTCATGGAGCTGGACGGTGAGCTGATTGGGCAGGTCATCTATGTGCGGTCGGAAATCGACTGCGATGACGGAAGAAAGGTGCCGATCATGACCTTCGGTCCCCTTGGCATTGCGCCCGCATACAAGCGGCAGGGCTACGGGAAGCAACTGCTGGACTATTCCATGGAAAAAGCAAAGGAAATGGGCGCGGATGCGCTTGCCATCACCGGCAATATTGACTTTTACGGCAAGTCCGGTTTCGTTCCGGCAAAAACCAAGGGCGTGCGCTATGCCGATGATCCGGAGGCGGATTATTTTCTCATCAAGGAGCTGACGCCCGGCTTTTTGGACGGCATCTCCGGCACCTATAAAGACCCTGAGGGATATTTTGTTTGCGAGAAGAATCCGGAAGCATTTGAACAGTTTGAAGCGACCTTCCCGAAGAAGGAAAAGCTAAAGCTGCCGGGACAGCTGTTCTGAGCAGGAGGAATCTGAGTATGATCGAGTCAAGATGTGGGCTTCGGTGCAGTGATTGCAACTTTCGGGAATCGATGGGCTGCAAAGGGTGTGTGAATATGGACAAACCCTTCTGGGCGGATAGCTGTCCCGTGAAATCATGCTGTGAAAAGAAAGGCTTGCAGCATTGCGGCGAATGCGATGACTTCGTTTGTCCTTTATTACATACTTTTGCTTACGACATGGAGCAAAGCGATAACGGCGCAAGAATCGAGCAATGCCAAAAATGGTGCAACAATAATGGCATCCAGTAAAGAGTATCTTCATTTCATTCTGGAACAGCTATCCGATTTGGACGATATTTCTTACCGTCCTATGATGGGAGAATTTATCCTCTATTACCGAGGTAAAATCGCCGGTGGAATCTATGATGATCGGTTGCTTGTCAAGAAGACAAGATCCGCCCTGGAACTTATGCCCGCGGCAATTTGTGAGCTCCCGTATGAGGGAGCGAAAGAAATGCTGCTGGTGGATTTGTGTGGTCTACACGCACCGTTTCAGGCGACGTATTCATCCTCCGGCGCAATGCCCTGTATGTCAGGGAGATCATATACGCTCTGTGTGTCGGCGACCTGCCGCAGTAGTCGTATTGCTCTCGGAGAGCGTCCAACAGCTTGTCCATCACCTCTTCGCAGAGCGTTTCTGCCTCCCCCGCTGTGTTGTACTGCGAGAGCTGCATAACCTGTAAGCGGGCAGCGGCATCTGCCAGCCGCTTATTAGCTGGGATCAGGTCAATGCCAGTCTCTGTATGTATCACGGCACGGGGAAGATGCAGTTCCAAGTCTTCCGGCGAGTCGATTTGAACAAGCAGCAGTTTCGCCAGCGTATTTATCTGTTCACCCGGCGTATAGCCAAGCACTGCCGTAAGATTACCCTGCGGGTCATTGTCGATCAGCAGGACCTTTTTGTTTTCGTTTGCAAGAGCAGCAGCAAGATTCAGTGCTGTTGTAGTCTTACCAACACCACCCTTAGAGTTGGTGATAGATATTACAGTGTTTTCCCTCATATATATTACTCCTAATAGTCATAAAATTTTGTAGCCGCGACATCATTTTTATAGAGATATGAAGGGAGAATACTGACTGACTGTATTGAGCTCTCCTATATTGGTGTAAGATTGGTGTAAAATCAGTATTCTTGCATATTCTACATTCTGTAGAAGCGTTGCAGCGCAACGGTTTGACCGCTCCAAAACGCATTCCGTTAAATATCTAACGTTAATTCATTAACATTTTCAAGCTTCCGTTTACAGCGCCGCTTTTTTATGTTAAAATGAGTTGATTTTTGAC
>CAKTGD010000237.1 GCA_934561335.1 uncultured Oscillospiraceae bacterium | reverse complement strand
ATATTATAACGAGGATCTTTCTCTGGGCGAAATCGCTGAGAATTGCGGGATTTCCCGGCAGGGCGTGCGGGATGTGATCGTCCGCGCAGAGGCTTCCATGCAGGGGATCGAGGATAAAACCGGGCTGATCCGCCGCTTTATGCAGATGCAGCCCAAAATCGCCGCCATTGAAGAAGCGGCGCAGCAAATCAAGACCATCAATTATCGTCAATACGAAAATTCCCAGCTGAATGAGCTGGCGGCAACGATTCTGAAGAATGCCGAGGGACTGAAGGAGTAAATATGGCCTTTGAAGGACTGTCCGAAAAACTGAATGCCGTATTCAAAAATCTGCGGGGCAAGGGCCGCCTGACCGAGGCTGACGTTCGCACGGGTATGCGTGAGGTGCGCCTTGCGCTGCTGGAGGCCGACGTCAGCTACAAGGTGGTCAAGGATTTTGTGGCGCAGGTGACTGAGCGCTGCGTGGGCAGCGACGTGCTGGAAAGCCTGACGCCGGCCCAGCAGATCATCAAGATCGTCAACGAAGAGCTGACGGCGCTGATGGGCGGCAGCAATGCCCGGCTTACCACTGCCAACCATGGGCCAACGGTGGTCATGATGGTGGGCTTGCAGGGCGCCGGTAAAACCACCAACGGCGCTAAGCTGGCGGGTTTGATGCGCCGTCAGTTCGGCAAGCGCCCGCTGCTGGTGGCCTGCGACGTGTACCGTCCCGCCGCCATCACCCAGCTGCAGGTGGTGGGCAAGCAGCTGGATATCCCTGTGTTTGAA
Organism: uncultured Oscillospiraceae bacterium; assembly: GCA_934561335.1. The sequence goes on along the minus strand of CAKTGD010000237.1, from coordinate 1,139 downwards.
ATGGGGCAGATCGACCCGGTGACCATCGCCCGTGAGGCGGTGAAGTACGCTGCCGACCACGGCAATGACATGGTGTTTCTGGATACCGCCGGACGGCTTCACATCGATGAGGCGCTGATGGATGAGCTGCGGAACATCAAATCCGCCGTAAAGCCCAACGAGATCTTGCTGGTGGTGGACGCCATGACCGGCCAGGACGCCGTCAATGCCGCCAAGGCCTTTGACGATGCGCTGGGCATCGATGGCGTGATGCTGACCAAGCTGGACGGCGACGCCCGCGGCGGCGCTGCATTATCCATCCGGGCCGCCACCGGAAAGCCTATCAAATTCGTGGGTACCGGCGAAAAGCTGGATATGATCGAACTGTTCCATCCTGACCGTATGGCTTCCCGTATTCTGGGCATGGGTGATATGCTGTCCCTCATTGAGAAGGCGGAACAGCAGTACGATGAAAAGCAGGCCAAGAAGCTGGAGGAGAAGCTGCGCAAAAACCAACTGACCCTCAGTGATTATCTCGAGCAGCTGGAGCAGCTGCAAAATATGGGTGATTTGAGCCAGCTTGCCGGAATGCTGCCCGGAAACCTGGGGAAAAGCTTTGACCCCGACCAGATCGATCCCCGGCAGTTTGCCCGGACAAAGGCCATCATCCAGTCCATGACTGTGCAGGAGCGGGAGAATTCCCAGATCCTCAATGCCAGCCGCAAGCGCCGTATTGCCGCCGGCTGTGGCCAGCAGGTGTCCGATGTGAACCGGCTGCTGAAAGGGTTTGAGGCTATGCAGCAGATGACCAAGGCGCTGACCCGCGGCGGAAAGCGCGGCGGTATGGCCGCACTCAATGGCATGATGGGCGGCGGCATGAGGGGCTTCGGCCGCAAGAAGAGACTGAAATAAGTGCCCCGGCATTTATGATATATGAGACAACAATTTATTTTTGGAGGAAAAAACCATGGTTAAGATCAGACTGAGAAGAATGGGCGCCAAGAAGGCTCCTTATTACCGCGTTGTCGTCGCTGACAGCCGCTATCCCCGTGATGGCCGCTTCATCGAGGAGATCGGTACCTATAATCCCTGTGTGAGCCCTGCTGAGATCAAGATCGACGCTGACCGTGCCCGCGAGTGGATCAAGACCGGCGCTCAGC
>CAKTGD010000236.1 GCA_934561335.1 uncultured Oscillospiraceae bacterium | reverse complement strand
GCAATCCCCGCACCGCCGTGGGCCAGAAGGCGGACGGCACTCTGGTCTTTTACACCATCGACGGCCGCAAGACCGGCCACTCCATCGGTGCCTCCCTGACTCAGGTAGGGGAGCGGCTGCTGGAACTGGGCTGCCAGACGGTTCTGTGTCTGGACGGCGGCGGCTCAACCAATCTGGCGGTGACAACGCCGGATTCCACAACGGCCACCATCATCAACCGTCCCTCCGAGACCGGGCGCAAGGTCACAAATCAGGTGTTTTTAGTGGCCTCCGACCGCGCCAGCGGCGATCTTGACCACTTCTATGTCCACGCCGCCGGTGACTATGTGCTGGCCGGCAGTGCCGTGTCCGTCACAGCCTCCGGTGTGGACAGCAATTACATCCCCATGGATGCCAGCTATACACTGTCCGCCAGCGCCGGCAGCATTGCGGAGCAAGAGGACGGCCGCTATCTGCTGACTACCCCCGCCTCCGGCGGCGATATCACCGTGACGGCCTCTGGCCGGGGGGCCAAGGGCAGCACCGTGGTCCACGCCATCCGCAACCCGGACAATCTGACCCTGAAAAACGGTGCCTCCAACCTGACGGAGCTTACCGTGACCCCCGGCAGCAAGACCGCTCTCACCGCTGGGGCCGTCTGGAACCATCTGCCTCTGACGGCAACCAATGAAGCCTTTACCTGGTCTGTTTCCGGGGACATCGGCACGGTGGATGAGCACGGCGTGTTCACCGCCTCCGCCCCCGGCACCGGAAACCTGACGGTCTCCGCCGGGGACAAGAGCCTGACTATCCCCGTCACGGTGGCTCAGGTGGCCCTGCAAACCATCGAGGACTTTGAAACTCCGGATACGCGCTTCTTCAGCGGCTACTATCTGACGGTTTCCCGCACCAATGTCAGCGATCATGTCCAGAGAGGCCATTACGCCGGAAAGCTGGACTATGTGCTCCCGGAGGACACCGGCTACTATTCTCAGGCCATGGCAGGCTCCTTCTCCACTCTGAGAACGCCCTACACAGCCCTGAACCTCTGGGTCTACGGCGACGGCTCCGGCAACCAGCTCTCTTTCCTCTACACCGGTGACATTAAGAGCGACCTGGAGCTGCCCGTCACCACGCTGGACTTCACCGGCTGGAAGCAGATCAACGTGCCGCTGCCCCAGGACTTCACTCTGAGCGGCGTGGTCATTTACGCTCCCTCCACTACGGACGCCACTTGGGACCATATTCAGGTGACCTACGCCGACACCCCCCGCAGCGGCACAGTCTATATCGACCAGATCACCGCCGCCTTCCCCGGCACGGTGGACAACACCCCGCCGACGGTGACAGCCGCACTGGATGAGCAGACTCAGACGATCAGCGTGAAGGTCTCCGATCTGGTGGACGGCGTTCTGCCCGCTTCCTCCATTACGGTGACGAGAAACGGTGTCGCGGAGCCTCTGGAAAACTATGATGCCAAGACCGGTTCCTTCCAGTACACACTTTCCGCCCCCGGCGAGAGCGGGGAGGCCCTGCGGATCACCGTTACCGCTGTGGATGCCTCCGGCAATATCGGCCGGGCCAGCGTGGACATCGATTCCTACAACGTGGACCACAAGTTCAGTGACATCAATGATTACTGGGCCGCCACCTATGTGGACTTCCTGTATAACGCCAACATCACCACAGGATACAACGACGGCACCTTCCGCCCCAACCAGAATATCAGCCGGGCTCAGTTCGCCGTCATGCTCTACCGCTATCTGAAGCTGGACGAGAGCAAGTACGCTGATGTGTCTCTGCCCTTCGCGGATCTGGACATCATTCCGGAATACGCCATTCCCGCAGTCAAGGCACTTTATACCGAGGGCGTCATCTCCGGCGCGGAGAAAAACGGCCGCCTGTATTTCAATCCCAACAACGCTCTGACCCG
>CAKTGD010000235.1 GCA_934561335.1 uncultured Oscillospiraceae bacterium | reverse complement strand
GCCCGCAGCGTTTCCGCCACGGGCTTTATTCCACGCTATGATATTATCACGAAAAACCTGCGGAAGTTGCTAATCCCAAAAAATTTTTTCGCTGGTTAGGAAACGCAGTTATACGATGCCATCCCCATAATCACCGTCAACAATGTGTTATCGTGGTTTTGGTCGTTCAAAACCTGTATCTGTGCCATGTAATCCCCGTACCCGCTGGCAGTCAGCAGCTCTTGCAGGCTGTCCGAGGCTTGCATGGTTGTGTATACGATTTTATCCCATGCCTCTTTCGCGTCCTTGTCCCCGGTCTGCGCGAGCATGGCCGTCTGTGCCAAGCCCTCCTGCCACACGTTCACGGTGTAGACATACCCATCTTCGCTGATGGTGCAGTCGTCGCCAAAGCCGGAAAGTGCGGTCTTTAGTTTCTCCCGCAGCTCCTCCTCGCTGATCTTCTCAACGGTCTCCGCAACATGGGGTGTATATTCCATCGACGCGGCGATATAGCTGTAGTCTCCGTCCTTTTCCACCGGCACACCGCGCATGGCTTCTCCCGACGCGCCCACTATCTCCTGCACCTGTTGGCTCTGCTCCGCCGGGAACATGACCACGCTAAATCGGTATTCTCCCGTCAGCGCCTCTCCGTCCTTTGTAAAGGGTGCGGTCTGCGCTTTGCCGTCCTGTACCGTGATGCTCTGCGTCTCCACATAGTCCTCGCGTCCACCTGTCAGTTCACCATTGTAGGAAAGTTCTGCGCTCAATTCCGTTCCGTCCGGTAAGCTGGTCTGCACGGTAAATACTGGTTTCCCATCCTCACCGCCCACGGCAATATCCATAGTCACATCAATATGCCGGATACCCGTATAGGCGTAATACTCAATGATGATCTTTGTATCCGGCTTCCATGCGTTGGCACTGTTCCAGCTTGTGTTCGAGCCGATTTTCACCGAGACAACGCTGTCTGCAAGAAATTCTGCCGCCGTCTCCTGCGGCTTTTCCTGAATGTTTGTGAAGCCCGCTTCTGCCAGTTGGCTTTTGACAGCCTCCAGTTCCATACCCTTGCACCCTGCACTTTCAAAGGGTGCGCTGATCTTGTCGCCTGTGTCCCCGCCGCCGCATCCGGCCAGCAACGCGCACAGCGCAGCGACCGCCGCCGTCACCACCAGTCGCCGCAGGCTCCACCTCCGCCTGTCTTTTCCCCTTGCCATTTTCTTTCATCCTTTCTCCGTTTTTTATGGTTTGAGCTTGTTCAAGCTGGTTTGAGCCGGGTGCATCGTCCCGGCCAACTTACGCCTATTCAAAAAACAACTCCGCTGCGATACAGTCTGCCGCCTCACATTTGTGTGTCGCGCCCGTGTCCGCGTTTCGGCATATTGTAAATCTTTTCTACTTTTTTCTCTGCTTTCTTATATTTTGTAAATCTTTATTACAAGATTATCCGTAAAAAATGGTATTGTCAAGCAGAACAGGAGGTACGGCTTATGAAAATATATGATTACTCCGGGCGGGCCAATATCTCCGGCGACCGAATACATCAGGCGAGGACTGCCCAGCGCCTATCCCAAGATGCCCTTGCCGCCAAGATGCAGGTCTATGGTGTCGGTCTGGGGCGAGAGGCAATCAGCCGCATTGAGACCGGCGACCGCTTCGTGACCGATTACGAGCTTGCCATCTTCGCCCGCGTCCTCGGTGTTTCCCTCGTATGGCTCACCGGCGATCTGGAACAGAAAGAATAATAGCGGAGCTGCCAACAGACTGTAGGCGGTTCCGCTTTTCTATTTCCCGTCGCGTCAGCGCCGTCCCGCTCTCCCTCTGACCATTTTCGTGATGCCACGAAAATGATACCCGCCGCTCCATCGCCGCCGACCTCGGCGCAGTCCGTAGTCCCTCGCGCATACGCGAGCGCCCGCCCGTTCCATATATACAGCCGCCCGCCGAT
>CAKTGD010000234.1 GCA_934561335.1 uncultured Oscillospiraceae bacterium | reverse complement strand
CAGACCTGCCACCTATATTATCCAGACGGCCAACGCGTTTACAAGCGGCATCTGGGTGGAAAAGGAAGAGCGCCGCGTGAACGCCAAGAGCCTGCTGGGTGTGCTGAGTCTGGGTATCGTAAAGGGTACCACCATCACCCTGATCGCTGATGGCAGCGACGAGGCAGCCGCTGTGGACGCACTGAGCGAGCTGGTGGAGCACCAGCTGGGCGAGTAACGGTTTTGTTGACAGAAAATACGCCTGACCGATTCGGTCAGGCGTATTTTTTATGTCGTGATATTGCCGATAGGGCGTGCTGTGCATTACTTCAGCTTGGCTGCCAGAGCGTCCAACGCCTCGCCCATGGCCTCCTCAAAGGAGGGGTGGGGCCGCATGACCCGCCGCAGCTCCTCCGCCGTCTGGTGATTCACCATGGCGGCGCTGATCTGGGAGATCATGTCGCTGGCGTGCTGGCACATCAGCGCCGCACCCAGAATCTCATGGGTCTGGGTATGGGCCACCAGCTTCATGAAGCAGCGGCCCGGATCCTTGATAACGGTGCGGGCGTTGCCGAACATGGTGCACTTGCCTGCCACGGCGGGGATACCCTGCTCCTTGGCCTCGGCCTCGGTAATGCCCACCACGGCGATCTCCGGCGTGCTGTAAATGCAGCTGGGGATCACGTTCAGCTCAACGTGGTCCTGAACGCCGCATATGCGCTCCACGCAGGCGGTGCCCTGCGCGGCGGCCACATGGGCCAGCTGCACCGGGGAGGAGGCGTCGCCGATGGCGTACACGCCGGGAAGGGAGGTCTGGAAATTCTCGTCCACCTTCAGGCTCTTGCCCCGCGTCTCCGGTGTGAGACCCTCGGCAAACACGCCGTCCCAGTAGGCGCGGCGGCCAATGGCGCACAGCACCTTTTCGCCGGTGACGGTTTCCTCCGCTCCCTTTTGCAGCACATGGACGGCAAGGCCGCTCTCCGTCTGCTCCAGCGACTGCACCATGGCGTTGGTCAGGACTTCGACGCCCTGCTTCTTCATGATTTGCTGGAGGTTCTGCCCCAGCTCACGATCCATGTTGGGCAGCAGACGATCCATGCCCTCCACCAGCGTGACGGCGCAGCCCAGATTCCGGTAGAAGGTGGCGAACTCCACGCCGATGACGCCGCCGCCGATGATGACCAGCGAGTCATAGAGCCGGTCGCAGCCCTCCAGCAGCTCGTCGGAGGTCATGACGCCGGGCAGATCCAACCCGGGGATGGGCGGCCGGACGTTGACGGAGCCGGTGGCGATGAGGATACGCTCCGCGGTATAGCGGCTCACCGCGCCGTCAGCTGCGGTGACATCCACCTGACCGGGCGCGGCGATGCGGCCCACGCCCTCGATCAGATCCACCTTGGCGGACTTCAACAGGCCGTGGATGCCGCCGCGCAGCTTTTCCGATACGCTGCGCTTATAGGCGAAGATCTCGCCCATGTCAAAGGTGGCCTCCGCCGCGTGAACGCCCATGGCGGCGCCGTCCACCGCGTCACGGTATACCTGCGAGGCGTGCAGCAGCGTCTTGGTGGGGATGCAGCCCCGGTTCAGGCAGGTGCCGCCCACCTCCCGCCGCTCCACCACGGCGGTATGCACGCCCAGCGCGGCGGCCCGCAGCGCGGCGGTATAGCCGCCGGGGCCTGCGCCGATAACGATCAGTTGATACTCCATAGCTTATGCCTCCGGTTGCCAGCGCACCACCGGGTGCCGGGCGGCCTTCACCTCGTCGGGACGGCCGATGGGCATGTGGTGGGGCGCGGTGTGCATGGCCTCGGCGTCCTCGTGAGCCTTCTCGTACAGCTTGCGCAGCACCTGCGCCGCCTGCGCCAGCGTTTCTGGGCCCTCCGTCTCGGTGGGCTCCAGCATCAGCGCCTCGTGGACGATCAGCGGGAAGTACATGGTGGGGGGATGGATGCC
>CAKTGD010000233.1 GCA_934561335.1 uncultured Oscillospiraceae bacterium | reverse complement strand
GAGCAGATGCGGAGCGAAACGAAGGAGTTTATGGACGACCTCATGAGCCGCGACCAGCGCATGATGCTGGCTTTGGTGACGCTGACGCACCTGGCAGATAACCTCGAACAGCTCGATCAGGACACCGAGGCTCTGCAAGCCATCGGGCGGGCGAGGGGCTGTCAGTTCAATATCCTGCGCTATCAGCAGGAGGACGCACTGAACACGGTGCTGCCCCTCGGCCTCAAGCGCATTGACGCCACCCGTACCCTGACCACGGAATGTACCGCCGTTCTCATGCCGTTCAAATCACAGGAAATTCAAGACGCGGGCGGCATCTACTATGGCGTCAACGCCGTGTCCCATAACCTCATCATCTGCAACCGCGGAAATCTGCTCAACGGCAACGGTTTTATTACCGGTGTGTCCGGCTCCGGCAAAAGCATGGCGGCAAAACAGGAGGTCTCCGCGCTGGCACTCTCCACCGACCATGATATTATTATCGTGGACCCGGAGCGCGAATACGGCGAATTGGTGCGGGCGCTGGGCGGCGAGGTCATCACCATCTCCGCCTCTGACCCAAACGGCTGCCACATCAACGCGCTGGACTTGTCCGAGGGGTATGGCGACGGCAGGGAGCCGTTGGTGATGAAGTCCGAGTTTATCATGTCGCTGTATGAGCAGCTCATGGGTTCGGATAAGATTGAGCCGCAGGAGAAGTCCATCATTGACCGCAGCGTGGGCAACATCTACCGGGAATATTTGAAAAGTTATCAGGGACAGCCGCCCACGCTGAAGGACCTCTATGATGATTTGATGAAGCAGGTCAACCCGGAGGCGCATCGGATCGCGCTGGCGTTGGAGCTATTCACAGTGGGCAGTTTGAATGTATTTTCCCACCAGACCAATATCAACACAAAAAGCCGTATCCTCTGCTTTGACATTCAGGACTTGGGTGAAAATCTGAAATCGGTGGGCCTGCTGGTGATGCTGGACGCCATCTATAACCGCGTCATTCAAAACCGCAAGGCGGGGAAATACACCCATGTCTACATCGACGAGATCTATCTGTTTTTCGCCAATGGGAGCGGCAGCGGGCGCAGCATCAACAATTACAGCAGCGAGTTCCTATACAAATGCTGGAAGCGGTTCCGCAAATACGGCGCGACGCTCACCGGCATCACGCAGAATGTGGAGGAATGCCTGCTATCCAATACGGCGCGGATGATGTTCGCAAACTCCGAGTTCCTGCTGATGCTCAATCAGGCTGCCACCGACCGGGAGCAGCTTGCCCGCCTGCTGGGTGCGTCGGATACGCAGATGAGCTATGTGGACAATGCTCCTGCCGGTCATGGGCTCATCAAGGTGGGCGGAGCCATCGTGCCTTTCGCCAATGAGCTGCCCAAAAATACGGAGCTGTACCGCTTAATGTCAACCCGCCCCGGTGAGGACTGACGCCATGCGGGACTTGAAGATCAGACCCGGCATGGATACGCCCAAGGCAAAGCTGAAGAACCCCGCGCCAAAAGAAGCCAATTCCATTCTGAAAAAGCACATGGATAAGCGGCAGAAAGAGAAAGAGCCGGAAAGCCGCGATCCTGTGCGCTATGCTACCGACCGTGTGGAGAAAACTATGCGCCGGGGTGCGGCTGGGGCGGCGGATGCCTCGCGCCGCATGATAAAACACTATCAGGCGCAGAAACGGCAAGGCAAGAACTGTGCTGCGGGAAGCTGCACAGCGGCAGAAACGCTTGAAACCATGGACAGCGTGACACCGGCAGAAAGGGGCCTGTCCGATACGCCCGCGGTATATTCTGATGTGCAGCAATCACACGCTGCACGAAATGAAGTCGGAAACCGGACCATTTCTCCGCAAAATCGCGGAGGTAGAAAAAACGCAGATGCCGCCCCGCAGGAGCGTGGGCGGCAGAAAGCTGCGCAGGACGCAAAAGCCGCCTATCGGCGGAACCTTG
>CAKTGD010000232.1 GCA_934561335.1 uncultured Oscillospiraceae bacterium | reverse complement strand
CCGGAATAGTCGCTGCTGGTAATATCCGCGCCCATTTCCATTCCCCGCAGATGCGCTCCCACAAAGTCGATCTCCTCACTTTGAACTGTCCCGTCCTCTCCGCGGCGCAGCACCAGGGGCCGCACATCGGAGTCAACGAAGATGAGCACATCGATCTTCTCAAATAGCGCTTCCAGCAAAATGTGATTGCGGTTGAAGCCGTAAGGGATCAGCCCGCGCCCGTCCAGCAGCGGACAGTAGAGCAGATCGGCAACGGAGTTCTGCCGCAGCTTGAGATATCCAAATTCCCACTTGGCCTTTTCGTAGTCATGAAGCCGCACCAGAGAGAGCTTCGTGCGGCCTTCCAGCTGCTGCACCGCCGTCCAGTTGAACCGGTGGGAATAGGCAATGATCACATGGCTGATAACATGGCCAAATTTTTCCGCATTATCTAAAAATGCGGAAATCGGTTCCGCTGAGACAAAATCCCGGACGATCATGCCCAGCGCAATGTTTCCAAATGTTGTCCTCATGACAGCTTACCTCCTTTCAATAAGTGCTTTGACGGCAAAGATAAAAAAGACCGTACAAATTTTCGGGTACTGCCTGGATGCAGAGACACCGAATAAAATCTGAACGGCACAACATATGGAAATATGTATTCAATTTACTGTCGCTATGATGGACATGGCCGGTCAGTATGAGAAATGATCGGTCTTTTCTGCATGTATAACAAGCGCTATACACCGCCCTGCGAAGATGGCCTCCCTTGCTTGCTGCCATCATTATATCAGCAAAAATGACAAACTTCAACTATAAAATATCAACAAAGCTGTTACAAATGCGGAAAGAAAACGCCGATGGATCTTCAAAGCAGAAAATCCATCGGCGTTTTCTTTTTTATGGTGCTGCCCCTTTGCGGAAGCTTTTAGCCTTTATCGGCGGCAAGCGCCTTGTCAATCAGGGCCTGCAGGGCCGTTGCCTGCGCTTCGCTGGTGATGGCGCCCACAATGGGATCACCCACGATATTGCCATTGCGGTCTACCACATAGGTAGTGGGATAGGCGTAGACGTTTTCGGTGAACTTGCCCGCCTCGCTGTCAGCGTCGAAATACACGTTCTGGTAGGTGGCACCCTTTTTCGCCAGAACGTCCTTGGCATCAGAGATGGCAGACGCATCGCCGTTCAGCGTGAAGGCGTTGATGCCGACTACGGCGCCGCCCTTGCCGGCCAGCTCCTTGTTCAGCGTGTCCAGATCGCCCAGTTCACCTACGCAGGGCTTGCAGGTGGTGAACCAGAAATTCACCACGGTGAAGGCGTTGCCGCCGAACAGCTTGTCGCTGCTGACATCGTTGCCGTCCAGATCCTTGCCGGTAAAGGCGGGGAACTTGGGGGCATTGCTGTTGTCGGCGGTGGTACCGCCGGAAACGATGCCGTCAGAGGGGACGTCCTCAGAGGGGACGCTCATGCCGCCGGAGGGGTTATCCAGCAGGTCGGGGAATTTTTCCTCCAGCGCGGCCAGCTTGTCCTCGATACCCTTGATCTCTGTGGCACCCTCCGTCAACAGCTTGAGTTCATCCTCGGTGAACTGATCCTTGGCCTTCTCAATGGTCTTGAGCAGGAAATCACCGTAGTTGTTGCCGTCCTCCACCATGGCCATGCCCTTGTCCGCGACCAGAAATACCTTCTCCCACAGCTCGGAATTCGCCGACAGGATCTCGGTCTCCTGCGCCATCAGCTGGTCATAGAGAGCCTTGGCCTCCTCCACGGTCTGAGGCTCGCCGCCGTTGTTGTTCTGATTCTCCGCAGGCTTATTGCCGCAGGCGGCCATACTGCCCACCAGCACAAGGGCCAGCAGCAGCGCAATGATCTTTTTTACGTTCATTTTGATTCCTCCGTTTTTACTTCAGTTGTTGTCTGTTCGGTTTTGCTTTTCTGTTTGCCGCTGCCGAAGCCGTAGCGGAAAGAAACGGCGTCGGTGGGGCAGGCGCGGATACACAT
>CAKTGD010000231.1 GCA_934561335.1 uncultured Oscillospiraceae bacterium | reverse complement strand
TTGATTCAGTTTTTATGCCTGCGGGCCGTAAAGCGCCGCAACGGAGCCGATATGCGCCTTCATGCCGTCCACAACATGAGCGGGGCCTACGATCTGCGCCTGAGGGCCAAACCCCAGCACCCACGCAAAGAACTGAGGGCTGACCACCACGTCCGTCCGGACGGTGAAATGGGCCGGGCCGTCGGGGACGATGAATACCTCGCTGCCCAGCCGGTCCAGAACGGCGCCTACCAGGTGATTTTCAAACCGCATCTGTACCTTGATCTCTTCGCCGGTGAACATACCGAAGGTTTTGCGGGTGTAGACCGCCATGTCCAGCGCCTGATAGACCTCCTGACCGTCCCGCTCCTCATCCAGCGTGGAGATCTTCTCCATCTTGTCCACGCGGTAGTGCTTGATGATTCCAGCCTCAGAGTCATAGGCCACCAGATAGTAGTTTTCATCGTCCCAGGTCATGGCGAAGGGACTGACTACATAGTATGCGCCGCCGTGGCGGTACTGCCGCTCCTTGGCCACATTGTACTCAAAGTACAGAAACCGGATCTTCCGGTTATTGGAGATGCCGTTGTGAATCTCATCCACATTGTAGTAGATGGACTCGTTCATGGTCTTGATGCGGTTTTTCACAAAGACCTGCCGGTGCAGAAGCTGGGCGCTGTGTACGCTGGCTAACGTCTCGATCTTCTTGATGAGGGACGCGGTCTTTTTGTGGGTGATGAATTTGGAGGACTGCACGCTGTCCACCAGCAGCTTCAGCTCCGGCAGCTCAAAGGTGCGGCTTGCCACATAATAGCCGAACACGCGGCCCCGCTTGCATTCCTCAATATCCATGCCGAAGGTGCGCAGCGCCTCGATGTCATCGTAAATGCTTTTGCGCTCTGCGGCGATGCCGTTGGACTCTAAGTATTGAATCATCTGATTGACTGTAATCGGGTGCTCCTCGTCGGAGTTCTGAAGCAGATAATTCATGACATGAAGTAATTTCAATTTCTGGAAAGAGGATCTGGCCATATATGTTCCACCTTTCTGCGCCCGGATCAGCAGGCGTGAACCTGCAACCGGATTGCTTCATATTCAGATGGCGTTCTGCCTTGTATCGCGCAATGTCTTTACGTTCATTGTAGAATGAAATGTGAGCTTCTGTCAATGGATAGACGTTCTAACGGCAGCATCCCTTTGCTGTACCGACTATACAAGCGCACCCGACCGTGTTATACTATTAAAAAATTCAATACATGCAGATAGAGGAAAGAGAGGCAGATGGAAATGAACTACACCTCCGCACAGGCCAACAAGCTGCTGAAAAAACTGAATGACGAGTATACCGCGTTGCTGGACAAGGAGACCCGCAGCCGGGACTTCCGGGCTGCCATGGGGGAGGATGTCGAGTCCGTTCGGCCTGTCTACGATTACGCTGAAACGCAGATCCGTCTCGCAGAGTTGGAAGCGAAAATCCGCAAGCTCAAGCACGCCATCAACATTTTTAACGCCACGCAGACCGTGGACAGCTTTGACATGACCATCGACGAGCTGCTGGTCTACATTCCTCAGCTCACCAAGCGGAAAAGCAAGCTGCTGGAGATGAAAAGCCGACTGCCCAAGGAGCGTGTGGAGGAGCAGTACGGCCGCCAGTCCAGCATCATCGACTACACCTACGCCAACTATGACATCGCGGCGGTGGAGGCCGACTATGAGAAAGCTGCCGATGAATTGTCCCGTGCCCAGCTTGCGCTGGACGCGGTGAATCAGCGGGAAACCTTTGAGTGTGAAGAATGACCGCTTTCCGTCGCTTCACACGAATGTCCGACCATTTTTGATCCAATCACGATCTCTGCGTGTGTTCAGCGTTCAGAGACAGAGAATCGGTTATTTTTGTGGTTATCCGTTATGCGGCCTGTGTTTATGGGTTACGGGGAACATTTACCGGCAGCATCGGTGAAGCGAGAAAACTTTTTGGGGCCGAAGTACGGTTATAGGCCC
>CAKTGD010000230.1 GCA_934561335.1 uncultured Oscillospiraceae bacterium | reverse complement strand
TTTGAAATTCTGTACGTAACTTCATCTTGATTAACTCGTTTTTATGAGTCAACCTTTTTCAGTATAATACAAGTTGTACATGACCAAGCATTTATCCGGAAAAAGGTGGGTATTTCCGGACAAAATTGGGGAGGCATATCACAGCAACGAGTCGGCTGTAGGACAACCATGAGACGGAGCCGCCAGTCCGTAGTATGTGCCTGATTCCAGGAGGCGTTGTCAGACAGTCTGTCCTGCCTCTCTTCTGAGGCTGTCGTCCGACAGTCTGTCCAATGCTTCTTCTTCCGTGGCGCATTCCGCTAAGGTTTTTTCAAATACTGTCCAGCGGTATGCGGAGAGCAGCGACTTCTCGACCCAGTAGGCGAATTTCGTCCGCATTCCCGACGTATGGAGTTCATTCTCAATGCGTTTGGCTTTCAGATACATTTCGAGCCCGTCTGCCGTATCGTGCCACAGGTCAATGAAAGCGTAGTCGTAGCGCCCCTGCATTTCTTCCCGTTTGGCCGTCTCCGTCTCTTGGTGTGAATTTAGACCTGATCGGTTTGGCCTCTTCTGGCATTGACTTTCCTCAAGGTCTCTCTTGTATTGATCTTCATTGGAATTTCTCCGGCATTGAACTTCCTCCGGAGCTGTCTCGCGCTGGTCCTTGGTCGTTTCTTCCTTGCATTGACCAGTGGCCTCCTGCCACATGTTTTCGCTCAGAAACTCGAAGGCGTCGCTCCGGATTATCCTGATTTTTCCCTTGTTGGGGAACTGCGGCAGGATGTGCTCCTCGAACAGCGCGATTGCCTCCTCGCTCCGTTCCACGATGTCCACTGACGTCACATCCGGCTTTTCCGACACCATATACGCAAAGTATCCCAGCCCGAGCCCGCACGTCACGACCCTTCCCGTCGCCTCCTCAATCGGCTCCCGCATTGTCTCTATCTCGCTGGGTTTCACCGCCATCCATTCGCGCCCGTCCTGCTCGACCGCCGGATACGCGAACCGCTCCCGGAAAAAGCCGATTTGCGGCACCTCCCTGAGGTTTCTGTCAATGTCAATGTCGTTGCATATGAATGCTTCGTATGGCCGGTAGCTGTAATGTGTGAATTTCCAATGCCGTGTGGCGGTGTCCGGAAATCTTATGTTTTTAAGATATGGGTTGTCAATATACTTTGTGGCTTCCAGACCGTGAACTGCGTCCTGGAAGTACCCGTTAATGGTCGTGTCGTCTTCCCGGATTCCGCAGAATCCTGCCATGAATGCCGCATAAAGAAGTTCCTCCGGCAATTCTCCCTCCGGGTCCGCTTCTTTCATAAGTCCCTCTGTTATAGCGCATGGCGTCTCATTTATGTACTCTGACATTGACCATGCCGCATTATTGTTGGCTTCCCTCTGTTCCGCCAGTTTACGTTTCCAGTTTTCGTTCACTGTCTTACATTTTAGATGCACAAATATCGTGTTTTTTCTCAGTATTTTCCGCGAAAATCTTCATCAGTTTTGTGAATTGAAAATCCTTTACTATCTTTGCATTCCTTTTCGGACACAGAATGCGGCAGCTTCCAACCAGGTCGTATTCAGCGATGGGCTTCATGTTATGAGTCTTCCGGAAGGGGTTTGCGAGCGTGTTGTAATTGGTAGCCAAGCCAGACTTAGGATCTGGTGCCTTCGTGCGTATGGGTTCGAGTCCCTTCGCTCGCACTTTTTTTGGGAGATCGAGGATTATATCCCCGGTCTTTTTTTTATGCGCCCGCGGGTGGAGTTCAGGACAAACGCTCAGGGCCTCGCGGTTTCGTACCCCTCTGTCACTGCGTGACATCTCCCGAGGGAGAACGGAAACGTCTGTCGCCGTTTCGGTCGCTCGCACGTTATCTAGAGGTCGAGGAGTGTTCCCCGGTCTCTTTTTTTGCGCCCGCGAGTGAAGTGCGGGACAATCGCTCAGGGCCTCGCGGTTTCGTACCCCTCTGTCACTGCGTGACATCTCCCGGGGGAGAACGGAAACGTCTGTCGCCGTTTCGGTCGCTCGCACGTT
>CAKTGD010000229.1 GCA_934561335.1 uncultured Oscillospiraceae bacterium | reverse complement strand
GTGCAGATCAGCAGCAGCGCGGCCATGCGCCGCATCGTTTTTTTCATCAACGGTCATGCTCCTTTCTTCGTCACACGGTGAACGCACACATCACGTTATAGCCGCCCGCGATATCGAGCAGGTTGGCTGTCCGGGCGAACTGACCGATCCCGTTTTTGAGATAGAACGCCAGATAGTATTTGCCCGGCTTATCCGGCAGCCCGATGTTTGCGGAAACGGTGTAGGTGCGGATCTTGGTATCCTTCCAATGATCGGGGTCATGGCTATGCCACGACGAGGGATCGCCCGCCGGCACGGCGGACACGACATCATAGTTGCTATCGAGCACAGCGAAGCCGCTTTGCATACGGTGCGCGGCCGCGAAGCCGAAGTTTTTGAGCGTCAGCTTGGCCGTGGCGGACGAACCGGCCTTCCCGCTGCCCGTGAAGTCGAGGTGCTGCAGGCCGATGCGGTAGCCGAGGTGGTCGCGGATGAACTCGTAGCAGTTCCTTGCGGTCTTGCCGCCGGTCGCCGCCGTGAACCACGACGGGTCGTACACCACGCCGATCCGGTCGAGCATCTCCGGTGTGACCGTTTCCCTTTTCCAGTAGTCCATGATCGGGTCGTTTCCCCGGTCGTCATACATCCCGTGCCACACGCTCATCGTCGAATAGCGGTGATGCCCGAGCTGTGCGATCATCTCGATCCCCTTGGGGATGATGCCCGTGCCGCCCGTTTCGGCATTGTAGTAGCCGTGCATGGCCTGGTTGGTACACATCTCGCCGTCCTGGATCGTGTACGCGCCTTCCTCGCACACCTGCGTCCAGCCCGGCGTGCCGAACTGGAAGCCGGCGCTCTCCCAGCCCTTGCGGGTCTGCTCGCCGTACATCGCGTCGCAGCCGAAGCCGATGAGCCGATACAAGGGATCCGTTTTGGCGATCGTGTTTTTATATTCCGGCATCCGGTGCATGAAGGTCAGACCGGCCGGGACGCAAAGCTCCTGCACGATCGCGCGGGTGACCGTGGCATAGTCGACGGCCGGTTTTTGGTAGACATCGGCCCATTCGCCGTACGAGCCGACGAAGCCCTGCTTGATCGCGTGGATCGCGTCGGCATTCTTTTTGACCAAAGGGGCCAGTTGTTTGATATGCCGCAGGATCGTGGCCTGATCGGCGCAGGTAGACAGATCCGTGAAGTCGCCGCAATAGGCGAAGGTCAGCAGCACGGTGAAGCCGCTGCTGCGGGCGAAAACGAAGAATTTATCCAACGCGTCCAGCACCGTCTGCGGCAGGTCGCGGCCGCGGTAGGCAGTGAGGTACACGTAGGTATAGCACGTCGTCACGACGTCCGGGGCAACGTTGAAATCGATATCCTTTTGCTGACGGTAATACGCCGTCACGTCCTTGGCGCGCAGCGCCTCGTCCATGTTTAGCACCAGATGGGTGCGCCAGCCGCGCGAGGGGTTCGCGGTCAGGCGCAGATCCTGCGCCTTCGTTGCGGCGGCGAACCCCATGGAAACGGCGAGTTTTTCTGCGCCTGCCGTCGGTGCCTGCGTTTTATCGCCGTCCTGTGCGCGGGTGGTCGGAGTCTTGTCCGGTGCGGTCGTGCCGGACGATGTCCGGCTGTCCGTGACGGACGTGTCGGTCGGCCGTTCGCTTTCGGTCGGGACGCTGATGTCGCTCTGCCCGGTGGAGAGCGGCGTATCCCGGCTTTCGGCCGGGGACGTTCCGCAGGACGCCGACAGCAGGCACAAAACGACGCAGAGCAGCGCCGCCGTCAGTCGGGAGCAGATCGGGATGTTCTTCACGGGGGGCCTCCTCTCTTTCTTGCGGGGCATCCCGCAGCAGCGGTCTTCCGGCGTGACGGCCGGGCATCAGCGGGTCTTTTTCTTCCTTTGCGCGATCGACACAGCTGCGACGGAGACGGCGAGCACCGCCACCGCGCCGAGCGGCACTTCCACGCCGGTCTTGGGGACGTCGTCATCCGGGTCGGCCGGGATGAGCGGATCGTTCGGATCCGGCTGATCGGTGCCGTTCTCCTT
>CAKTGD010000228.1 GCA_934561335.1 uncultured Oscillospiraceae bacterium | reverse complement strand
CACAGAATAGCAGCTCGTACAAACAAACGCGGGGGCAAAAGGTCTTTCTCTGACCTTTTGCTCCCGCGTTCTTTGTGAGCCTATTTTGCAACAGACCCTCTCTAAATTTGTCACTCAAGAACCTTTTAACAGAAGAACCGAGCCTCTCCAAAAAAGTCAGTGTACGTCCTTTCCTTGTTGCCAAAAGCGATAGTGTGGGAGAATATCAAGCAAGTTCGTAATGAAAATATGCGTTTAACAGTAATATTGGTGGATAAATGTTTCGACATCCTCCCGCTTGCCCTTGAACGGCCCCGGCGTCTCCATCTTCAAGGAAACCAGTGCAGACGCATACTCCAGAGCCTGGGGGATAGATGCCCGTTCTCGCTCGGTAATATAGGCGGAGAATGTGGTATCGCCTCTACCGGTGCGGCCATCCAGCCCTCTGGGTTTCAGCGGACAAGTGTAATAGTCCTTGCCGTCATAGACCAATACCTCGGTATTGTGTGTGATGAGGGCTTCCTTTACGCCCCATTCCACCATCAACCGTGCAGCTTCCCTCCGGTCGGATGTGCCAGTCAGAATCTCGGCCTCAGCGGCATCAGTTTTCAGGTATGTGATATACGGGAAGAACTCCTTCTTGTAGGGCCAGTCACCATATACCATTTCTCCGCTCACACGGTCCGGCGTCCGCAGGTAGCATTGCATATCCAGCGCGACCTTGCCCCGCTTGGCCAGCATGGGGATTATGGCGTTTTCGTAATCACCGTTCATTAGCCCGGCAAGGTGGAAAACCTTTGCCTGCACGTCGTCCGGAATCTCTGCAGCAGTAATCTGCGAGCCTTGAGCCAAGGCTGTGGTGGTGCGCCGCTCACGCTTTTCGTCCAGAAACACATTACGGATAGAGGAGGTGCCGCTAGCAGACTCCCTCCAATAGATATCGTCGTTGTGGACAGGTAGAATGTAGGGCATCATTTTATCTTTCGCACTGGACTTGATGAGGATGCCCACACGGTTTCCGCCGGCCAGTGCGGAATAGGAAGAATACACGACAGCTCCCCCAATGGACCATTCACTGGTGCCATCAAAGCCCACGACCTCGTCGATACAGAGTTCGCCGATAATAAAGGTATCATAATTTTTCACGGTACTTCTCCTTTCTCGTATTGCCGTATTATGATTTTGAATCCATTTCCGAATTCACGCTATCCAGCCAGGGAACCAGTTCGTCCATATTTTGAATTGTGACATCCGGTTGGATGGAAGAGACAACTCCCACATCCTTCTGGGCCGAGAGAAACGATTGGATATACACTGCCTTTCCAAATCCGAATTCTTTGGAGCCAATGACATCGCGTGAAAGTGTATCACCTACATAAACGCAGTTTTCCGGTTTTTCCTGCATCTGCTTCATGGAAATACGGAAAATCTCAGGGTGCGGCTTTCGATATCCTGTTATACTGGAGACCTCTACATCTTCCATGTACTCCCGGATGCCGTATTCCTCCAGAACATTGAAGACGTTGTAAAGAGATGCATTGTTGGAGATTACGCCGATGCGGTAACCCCGTGCCTTCAGCCCCGCCAGCATCTCCCGCACACCGGGCCGGAGTTCCCGATGAAAATAGGTGCATTCCCACATGTTCGCCAGCTCCTCGCAGATGTCGGTCAATGCCTTGCGATTGAAGTTAAATGCTTTCAAATAATATTCCGGCCAGATTTCCTCCGGCTTTTTTTCCCGGAATTCCAGATCGCACCAGGTTTTGTATTCCCGGATGCCTTCCAGAATTAATTCCTGAAATTGACCGAAGTCTACTTCCGGCTCTAGCCCATGGGCCCGCAGCGTATCCCACACGCATTGTAGCGCCTCTCGTTTGGTCCCCTCGTTGTGCCAAATGTCCTCCAATGTTCCGCCCATATCGAATAAAACGGTTGTCAGCATGTCAGTTATTCTC
This sequence comes from uncultured Oscillospiraceae bacterium, assembly GCA_934561335.1. Next base: position 90 of record CAKTGD010000228.1, on the reverse strand, counting down.
CTGTCCTATTTTGTTACACGCAGTATTTGATCAGATTCTCGCTCTTGGTCTCGAAAACGTTGACCTTCTTGGGATTGAAGCCCAGATACA
>CAKTGD010000227.1 GCA_934561335.1 uncultured Oscillospiraceae bacterium | reverse complement strand
CCTCGAAGACCTGATGAAGCGGCTGCTTGCATTGGATCCGCCCGGCGTGGCCATTTCGGTGGCGCGCCATGGCGGCGTGCTCTATGAGGGCTATTTCGGTACCATGGATCTGGCCGGCACGCGCCCCATTGCGCCGGACACGCTTTACCGGCTGTATTCCATGACCAAGCCCATCGCGGCTTTGTGCGGCATGCTTCAGTATGAGCGCGGCGTCTTTCTGATGGACGACCCGGTGTCGGAGTATCTGCCGGAGTACAAGCGCATGAAGATCCGTGTGAAGAAGGACGACGGCACCTGGGACGTGGAAGATGCCAAGCAGCCCATCCTGATGAAGCACCTGTTCAACATGGCGGTGGGCTTCAACGCGCGGGATGACAGCCCGACAGCCATTGCCATGAAGCGCGTCCACGACGAGCTGGGCGGCAGCAAATTCTGCGGTAAATATGACCACCTGACTGAGATGCGCGCCATCGCCCAGGTGCCCATGACGTTTGAGCCGGGTACCCACTGGCAGTATGGCTATGGGCTGGATATTATGGCGGCGGTGGTCGAGGCGACCAGCGGCCTGAGCTTGGGGCAGTTCATGCAGAAGAACATTTTCGCCCCACTGGAGATGCACGACACCGGCTATCGCTTCCGCGAGGGCTGGCAGGAGCGCATGGCAGAGTGTGTGGGCCGCGACAAGGACGGCAACATCGTGCCGCGCACGGCTAGCATGGACGGCCCCTGGGACATTGCCCACATGCCCGGCGGGATCTATGAGGGCGCTGCCATGGGGCTGATCAGCACATTGGGCGACTACCAGAAGTTTACCCAGATGCTGGCCAACGGCGGCGAGCTGAATGGCGTGCGGATTGTGGGCCGCAAGACCATTGATCTGATGCGGCAGAACCTGCTTAACGACGTGCAGCTGAAGGAATTCCAGAACCCGGTGCTGGCCGGCTATGGCTATGGCTACGGTGTGCGCACCATGCTGGACCGCACGGCCGGGCACACCAACGGCTCACTGGGCGAGTTTGGCTGGGCCGGTGCGGCGGGCACCTGGATGTCGGCCGATCCGGAGGAGGGCCTGTCCATTGTCTTCATGCAGCAGGTAATGCCCTCGGACGAGCACTATTTCCAGCACCGCATCCGCGCGGTGGTCAACGGCTGCATCCAATAAGCAGCCTGACGACAACAAACAGCACAGCGGCGTATCGGCCAGGATACCGCCGCTGTGCTGTTTTGCGTTATTTTTGTGAGCGGCAGAGCGTGACGTGAAAGCACAACTCCATGCGGCACACGGCCACGGAGCTGTGCGAGCACGAGCGGTTCCACACGCTGATGAACGAGAACCCGGGCGCATCGGCCATGATCTGGGAAAAGGTAGACGCGGAGCTGCGGGACAGCCGCTATGACCGGCTGGTGGAGCAGTATGTGCAGGCGTATCTGGAAGCCTATGAAGGGGACGAGGCGCGGATCCAGGAAGAGCTGATGGCGGACGCTTACGCCGGGCTGAACCGCTTCGGCGAGATGCCGGAGGTGCAGCGGATGGTGCGGGAGCTGGCGCAGCAGTTTGAATCCGGCGAGGCGGAGGACCTGCTGCAGGGCCAGGTGGAGCCGGGCGTGCGCAGCAGCCAGACGGCACGGGAGCAGAACCGGACGAGGGACGGGACGAACGATCTCGGCGACGAGAACACGGTGTTCGCGGACGGCGGGGAGAGCTACAGCATCCGGAACACAAAAGGCATCCCGTATCAGAAGCAGATTGACGCATTTTACGATGGCGATTCAAAGACCGTCGGACGCAGCGATGACATCTATATAGCAGATGCCGACAATTCGTTGAGTTCGCTCGGGATCGGCGAAAAGCCCTTCTTCATGCTGAAAAGCAATTTGAGGAAGTCGACAAGGGTTGCGGGCAACAATCCGAGCAATTCCGCACACGGAGTCAGCGAAAGCGTCATTCGCAAGCTACCGGAGTTTATTAAATCGCCTGCGCTCATCGTGCAGGGCGACGGGAGAATTTCGATTATTCCGGGCATTACAGTAAAAACAGAAAAAAATAA
>CAKTGD010000226.1 GCA_934561335.1 uncultured Oscillospiraceae bacterium | reverse complement strand
CGTTTACATCATCCGGATGGCTGCCGAAAGAGCCCCCCAGATACAGCCGGATCAGCGCCGTGGATTCCTCTTCATAGCGGGGCAAGGCCAAACGGCGGAAGGGGATCCCCCGTGCCTCTAACGTCTGGCACACAAGCGCGGTCTGTGTAGCCTTGCCGGATCCGTCCGTCCCCTCAAAAACGATCAGCCTTCCCATCTCTGATTCTCCTTTTGCCATACTTAATCCAGTGTAGTATATCACTATTTTACCCGTTTGTAAAGAAAACATGACCGGCGTTTTTTCGCGAATATTTCCCGCAGAGAGCGGTTCTCCCTGCACTTGCCAAGGCTCCGTTTGTGTGGTACAATCGGTTTCACAAAGCAAGGAGGCGGATGCCATGACGGAGAGCGTAAAACCCCAGCTTGCACCCCATGACCGGTGTACCGGATGCGGCGCATGTGCCAGCGGCTGCCCTAAGGGGGCCATTCATATGGTGCGTGACCGGGAGGGGTTTCTCTATCCGCAGATCACGGAGGGCTGCGTCAGCTGCGGACACTGCACCCACATCTGCCCGGTGCTCAAGCAGCGCGAGATGCGCAGTACGCCGGCGGCATTCGCCGTCTGGAACACGGATGAGGCGGTACGCGCCTGCTCCACGGCGGGAGGCGTATTCACGGCGCTGGCCAATTATGTGCTGGAGGGCGGCGGCGTGGTGTTCGGCGCGGCACTGGATGAGAAGCTGCGAGTGCACCACATTGCGGTGAAAAATCCGGAGGATCTGCGGCTGCTGCGCGGCGCAAAGCCCATTCAGAGCGAGCTGGACGAGACTTTTTCGCAGGTACAGCTCTATCTGGAGCAGGGACGCTCTGTGCTGTTCGTGGGAACGCCCTGTCAGGTGGACGGCCTGTATCGCTTTTTAGGAGAGCACCCGGAAAAGCTGCTGACCTGTGACTTTGTTTGCAGCGGCGTAGGTTCCCCCGGCGTGTGGGCGCGATTTGTGGAGTCCATGACCTATATCAAGCGCCGGCCGGCGGAGGATGTTCACTTCTGCGACAAGCAGAAGGGGGAGAAGCAGCGCCGGTTCCGCGTATGGTTTCAGGGCGGCGGCACCTTTGATGCGCCGTTGAGCCGGTGTCAGCCGGGACGGGGGATCATACGGCGGTTGTTTCTGCGCCCGGCCTGCTATAGCTGCGCGTACACCAATACCAACCGGCCCGGCGATCTGACCATGGGGCTGTATACCGGACTGCCCAAGGAATTCCACCCGCAGGAGCAGCGCAGCGGTGTGTCGCTTCTGCTGGTCAACACGGTGAAGGGCGCCCATGTCTTCGACAGGCTTCCCCTGAAGCGGGAGCGCCGCACACTGGATGAGGCGGCGGCAGGCAACGCGGCGCTTCGTACCCCGGCGGCACTGCCGGTGGATCGCCAGCGTTTTTTTGAGGAGCTGGAGCGCTTGCCGTTTCGGAAGGTGTGCGACCGCTTTTTCTCGATCCGTCCCTATCAATCCCGTGGGGCGGACATACTGGCGGCGTGGAAGGAGCGGCTATGGAAAAAACACTGATGCACACCTGCTGCGCACCCTGCTCGGTGGCCTGTATTCACCAGCTGCGCAGCGAGGGGATCGAGCCGGTGTCCTACTGGTTTAATCCCAATATCCATCCCTATCAGGAATATAAGGCGCGGCGGGATACGCTGATGGCCTATGCCCCTACCATCGGCATGGAGCTGATCGTACAGGAGGATTACGGCCTGCGTGAGTTTTGCCGAGCGGTGGCGGGGGATATCGACCACCGCTGCGGCCACTGCTATACGGTGCGCCTGGAACAGACGGCGCGCTTTGCCGCCGAAAACGGGTTTGACAGCTTTACCTCTACGCTGTTTGTCAGCCCCTATCAGCAGCATGAGCGCATGGCGGAGATCGCGGAGGAGATGGCGCGGCGCTACGGCGTGAGATTCCTGTACCGGGACTTCCGGCCGGGTTTTCGCGCCGGACAGCAGGAGGCCCGCGCGCTTGGGTTTTACATGCAAAAGTACTGCGGCTGCGTATTCAGCGAAGAGGAGCGCTATCAAAAGC
>CAKTGD010000225.1 GCA_934561335.1 uncultured Oscillospiraceae bacterium | reverse complement strand
AGTTGCGACCTTCCAGAAAATCGTATCCCAGCAGCGCCTCTATCTCCGCCGGTTGACCGTACAGCTTGTCGCAGATATCGACATCCTGCAAAACCATCGTCTGGTTTTGCCACCGAAGCTGCAGCGCCCGCACATAGGGAATCCGTTTATATTGCGAAGAGCCGACACCGACAATTTCGGTTTCGTGATACGCAATGTCCGGAAGTCGGGCATACCAGGCAGCGCTGAGGAGGGAGTCGGTATGCCCGGTATCCACTCCGGCGCAAAAGCACCGCCCGGCATACTCCGGGTAAACGACAGGACCGTGTTGGATTTCGGGGTTCAGATATCCAGCCTTCCTTTCCGGTAAGCTGACCGATAAGGATTTGTCTTTTGCGGAATAACGCCAGCGATACCGAGAAATCACATCCCATCCGAGCAGCATTTCAGCCGGAAAATCCCTGCCGCTTTCATCGCTGAGCGCAAAATCTGCGTCATCCGTCACAAGCACCTTGCAGTTTTCTAGGCAAACATCTCCCAGCCGGATAGGGGGAATGACGGCAGTCTGAAGCGCACGAACCACGCCGTTATTGTTTCCGGCGCGCAGGGCTTCCTTTTCCGGCACAACACGAAGCCGCTGCAGAAGGCTTTGTGCGATGACCGTCATACCCGCGCCGGTGTCAAACAATGCGGTGGCGCTCACATCCCCCATTTGGACGTTTACAAACAGCAGGTTTGCAAATTTGCTGTCTGTTAGGCAATTTATCATAGATACATCGTCACTCCTTCTGACCGTCGGACGTGTTCTTCTGCTGTGCCAAACGGCGCAGCCGAATCTGTTCGTTCAGCTTTGCGGCCGTGTAGAAACTCTGCCCAAAGTCGATCAGATGCCACAGAACCTTTGCGGCCAGAATGAACGAGCCATAAATCACACCATCCAGCGCGTTGTACCAAAAGCCCCATGTATGGGCAAGCGGCAGCAATACCGCTTCCAGCACGATTGCGTGTAAAATGGTGCGGCACCACCACACCCGGTTTGTTAATTCCTCGCCGGAGGCATACACGATCAGCGTTCCCATGCTCACCAATGCCAGCAAGATGGCGCGACCGAAAAAACTGACAACGGGCAATTCACTGGTGGGGTTGAACAGCAGGCACATAAAAAAGGTGCTGAGCATAATCAGCCCATAGATAAAAACAAATCGATGCAGCCAGAATTCAATTTTTTTCATACGCTGTCCCTCCTTACCGACCCAGCAGCTGCTTTAAGGTGCTGACATATTGCCGCGAAATAATAACCTTTTCGCCGTTATCCAACACCGCTTCAAATCGCCCCGAAAACGAGGGGTGAACATAACTAATTTTTTCCGCGTTCAGGATCATCGACTTGCTGCATCGAAACAGCATCGTACCCCCGCACAGCGACTCAAATTCATAGAGCCGCTGCTTGCAGGAATATACATCCTTTTGGCAGTAAAAAAACGATTCGCCGTCTACAACCTCAAAATAGTAAATGTCGCTGAGCCTGATGCGGTGTACTTTTTGGTCGGATGTACCGTTGATCATCAACTGCCCGCCGGAGATGCTCTGCACCGCTTTCACCCACGAATCCGCCGGGTCATGGCAGCAAAGGATGATTTCTTCTTGGGTATCTTTTGAAATTTGATGTATCGTCAGTTTCAAGTTCGCGCCCCCCTTCCCGTTAGATTGAATATACCACATATTCCCGCCAAACGCTATAGATTGCCCGGTAAGTTGCCAATACACAGGGGGTAAGTTGCAAAAGCCGTATTCCCTTCCTGCGTTTTTGCGCCGCAGTTTGGACGCAGGATCCATTTTTCTTCAGTTGTATGCATTTCTGCTTCTTTCGACATTAAAGGTGTGAAAAACAATTTCCCATGCACATCCGGCTTTTCCGGACAATCCGCTTCGCGCTCCGGCTGGCAGTCACAAATACCAAGCAGCGTAATAACAAAGGGAACAAACACGGTATCTCGTAAAGGCTGTGAAAGGTATCGGTTCATTGTGTCTGCCGAGAAATGCACGACCCCATAAACAAAAAGCAGAGAGTCACCCGTAAGAGGATA
>CAKTGD010000224.1 GCA_934561335.1 uncultured Oscillospiraceae bacterium | reverse complement strand
GCTGCTTCTGCCAATGGGTCAGGTGCTTTTTGATGGTGTATTCCACCCGGGCTGCCGTGCCCTTATCGCCGCAGCGCCACACCGCCGCGATGGCCTCCGGCGGATAGGAGCGGGTAAATTTCGCGCCCTTCCCCGTCAGATGTGCCTGATAGCGGCGGGCCACATCCACCGTCAGGCCGGTATAATAGACACCGCCGCGGCAGCGCAGCATATACACATAATACATCCGCCATTCCCTCTTTCCCGTCGGCAATTCACTCTATTTTACCGGAAATTCCTTGCAATTACAACTGTTGTGTGGTAAAATTTTGGGTTGAAATATGTGGGGTAAGGAGCCTTTTATGGGACTTTTTGATTACTATCTGCGGTATATGACAGAGCTGCTGGAGGGCAGCCGTCCCACTCCGGAGGGGATGACGGTGACGGCGCAGGACGATGAGATGCGTACCCGCCAGATCACGGAACAGCTGGCCGCCATGGGCGCGGCGGATTTTGTCCGGGCCTGCGCTGCGCAGGACGGCGAGACACTGCCGGAAAGCCTCTTTGACGCAGACGGCGGCATGGCCGGGTTTGAGGCGTTTTTAAAGAGTGCGCAGGCGGCCGGGGACGGGGAGGAACCCACGACGCCGGAAGCCGCCGCACCTGATCCTGACGCCGGGAAACACGCCTTTGAGGTGCTGCTGGACTGCATCGCCATGGATGACGCGCTGGTGCAGTATCTGATTGACGTGCTGAAACGGCGGGACCGGAAGGAATTCTTTAAGCTGAGCCAGATCACCACCCGCATGGATCTTGACCCGGAGGAATTTCTTTATTGGCTGGGCCACCGGGAGGACTATGCCGGAGATGAGGAGCGCAGCTGCGCTGTCATTATGGACGGCTGTCTGCTGCGTCTGGCACAGGAGGGACGGCTTGATGTGGCGGCGGCTTTGCTCAGCGGGGATCGCAAAACCTTTGAGACCTTCCGCTGTGAAGCGCCCGAGCTGGTGCATCTGCCTGCCGCCACTTATGAATGGTACGGGAAAAACTATCTGGACCGGGATTACCCCATCCGCCTTATTATGCGGCTTAATGGCGTAATCTTCCCGGAAGAGCAAAAGGAGAGAGAACATGACAACCAATGAACTGTACGCCCAGATGGGCGTTTCCCAAAGGGTGCTGGATTTCGGCGCGGCGGTACTGGAGGGGATCGTCCCTCAGTTTGCCCGCATTGACGCGGTGGCGGAGCACAATCAGGCCAAGGTGATACAGGCCATGCAGGAAAACCGGGTGGCCGCCATGCACTTTAATCCCTCCACCGGTTATGGCTATGACGATGACGGGCGGGACAATCTGGAGCGGATCTATGCCCGCATCTTCGGCACCGAGGCGGCGCTGGTGCGGCCGCAGATCACCTGCGGCACCCACGCGCTGGCGCTGGCGCTGGCGGCCAATCTGCTGCCCGGCGATGAGCTGCTCTCTCCGGTGGGCGCACCCTATGACACGCTGGCCGGCGTTATCGGCATTCATCCTACCCCCGGCTCGCTGGCGGAGTATGGCGTCAGCTACCGGCAGGTGGAGCTGCTGGCGGACGGCACCTTCGACTATGAGGGCATCCGGGCCGCCATCAATGAAAAGACAAAGCTCATTACCATCCAGCGCTCCAAGGGCTATGCCACCCGCCCCAGCTATTCCGTGGAGCAGCTCGGGCAGCTGATCGCCTTCTGCAAGCAGTGCAAGAAGGATGTGATCTGCATGGTGGACAACTGCTACGGCGAATTTGTGGAGATGGACGAGCCCACCAACGTAGGCGCCGACATGGCGGTGGGCAGCCTGATCAAGAATTTGGGCGGCGGTCTGGCGCCTACCGGCGGCTACATCTGCGGCCGTCAGGAGCTGATCGACCGCTGCGCCTACCGCCTGACCGCCCCCGGCCTTGGCCGTGAGGTGGGCGCCAATCTGGGCGTGATGCCCGCCTTCTATGAGGGGCTGTTCCTTGCCCCCACGGTGGTGGCCTCCGCCGTGAAGGGCGCGGTGTTTACCGCCGCCTGCTATGAAAAGCTGGGCTTCCGTGTGGTGCCCTCCTCCCGCGAGA
>CAKTGD010000223.1 GCA_934561335.1 uncultured Oscillospiraceae bacterium | reverse complement strand
AAGCAGGCGGTGGAGATGGACATGGCAATGTCCATCCTCCTGCAAAGTCTCAATGTGAGCGAGGAAGTGCTGCGGCAGGAGCGAGCCAAGAGCATCGCGGCGGTCAGGCACACCAACGGTCGCCTACGGATGGAGCAAAAGCTCCGTGAACTGGAGAGCGAAGAATGGCAAGGCTGATCGTCAAGAGTCCCTACATCAAGTGCGGCGGCGGTCAAAAGGCCAGCGGGTATCTGCAATATATCGCCACCCGTGAGCGTGTGGAGATCGTTCCGGATGACCGTCCGCCCACGCGCAAGCAGGAGCAGCTCATCCAAAAGCTGGTGAAAGACTTCCCTGACACGAAAGAACTATTGGAGTACGAGGACTATCTCTCACACCCGACAAAAGCGACGGCGTCCGCGCTCATCACACTGGCGCTGGAATCGAATTGGGATCGGGTACAGGGCATGGAAGGTTACGCCAAGTACATCGCCCTGCGGCCCAGAGCGGAACGGTTAGGCAGTCACGGTCTGTTCGGCGACGCGGATCATGTGTCACTGGACGCGGCCATGGACGAGCTGGAACACTACACCGGCAACGTGTGGACGCACATCCTCTCTCTGAAACGAGAGGATGCCGCACGGCTTGGCTATCAGGAAAAACACGTACCAAAGAACAGCTGGATTACTGGGCGAATCTGCATAATCCCAATAACAAGGCATATCGGGCTGACGCTGACAATCGTGCCAATCAGATGAATCCAAACCACAGACCGCACCAGAGAATTCACAATGCAAACCGTAGAAACAAAGTACATTGGATGCCCCTGTGGGCACCGGACTATCCGGAATACGATGATTAAAAATTGGAGGTTACGGTATGTCAAAGCACTTTTTCGACTACGATGACGGCGACTTCGCCATGAGCATTTCGGATAATATGGCGATGGACTCCGACGGGGATCTCATGTTGCGCATGGGCGATCACATGGCAATGGATATGGACACCGGCGATATTCACATGATCTCATCGTGGCCTGATGACGATGACTAAGCCTCAGGCAGCAACTCAGCGGTTGCACCGCCATAGACAAGGAAAACACTTTTAAAATCCAGACAGAAAAACAGCGGGACAGGCCTTTACGGCTTGTCCCGCTGTCTGTGTCTTATGGCAGATATTCTTCCGTGATCCGATACCGGCTGATGCCGAAGGCATTGCTCCGTTCCACGATCTCCGCCGGAATCTTAGGCAGATACTTCTTGCTGAAGCTGGTGTCCCCGAAGTAGGCATCAAAGTTTGCCACCGGCAGGACCACCCATTCGCAATCATCCTGCCGGTTGGCGAGGTAATAGCGGATCAGCGTACAGACGACTTCGACTGGAATTTCCTTCGGAAGCACTGCTTTCACTTTCTTTGTCAGTTCGGGTGGCAGCTCCGGCCCCTCTCCGCGCAGTGGGCCAAGCTCCAGCGCATCGGCAAGGACATCATCAAAGCGCAGCGTCCACGCGCCCTTGGTTTGGGGCGCAAAAATCGGGATCTGATACTGCATCACCTTGCTTCGCCATGCGGCGGCGAACTTGGACTGAATGACCTCTGCATACTTGAGTGAGGTGCTGCGCACCTTTTCCGGATGCGTCAGCATGAAGTCCGCAGCACGGAGGACATGGCGGAGAAACCAGCCGGTCCCGTCTGCATCCACCAGCTCCGGGAACTCCGTGTGCAGCTCCGAAAAATCCGTCCGGAATTGCCATCCCTTGTCCGGCGCACGATTCCCGTCCTCCGGTACACTGCACCAGGCGCAAAGCGCACGGCGGGCGTAGTCGATCCGATCATGCGGATTACCTGAAATGACCGCTCCGTCTTTACAGTGGAACAGATACCCGCGGGCAAGAACGGTCAAAATCCGAGCCATCCCCTCAAACTCCAGGATCGTGGCAAAGGTGAACCGGCCCAGCCATGTCGTATCGCTCTTCTTGCTGGCGGTATAGGAAACCGTTCCGGTATATGCGCAGAATTCCACCCATTCGTTAATCATCCCGCACCTCCAGAACATTTTTCTCGATATACTCCGGCAGCAGCTCCCACAGCAGGTCGC
>CAKTGD010000222.1 GCA_934561335.1 uncultured Oscillospiraceae bacterium | reverse complement strand
ATCATGCCGTACAGCAGGAAGGAGCTCAGGTAGTCACGGGGCTGCAGCAGGATCCACACGGGGGTGACGGAAGCAATGGCGATGTAGAGACCGACAATGATCATCCACACGTTGTAGCTCAGATAAATGGGGTGCCAGTTCAGGCCGATGACCATGCAGATCACGATGCCGACCACACCGATCACAGTGGAGATGCCCAGAGGAGCGTTGCGGCGATAGACAAAGAAACCAAACAGGATGGCCAGCAGGATGAACATGAAGGAAATGATGGCGGTGGAAGCGTTGGCGGAAGAAGCCGCAACATCCAGCACACCGTCCACATAGGTGGCCTTGAAGGTGTTGGCAACGATGGAGGCGAAAGCAGCCACCACCAGGATCAGGGTCAGGTAAGCGAAGATGATGAACAGCTTCTTGGCCTTGGCGCCGATGGCGTCACCGATAACCTCACCGATGGACTCGCCCTTGTGGCGGATGGAAGCGAACAGAGCACCGAAGTCATGCACGCCGCCGAAGAAGATACCACCAATCAGGATCCACAGCATCACGGGAACCCAACCGAAAACAGCGGCCTGAATAGGACCGTTGATGGGGCCGGCGCCGGCGATGGAAGAGAAGTGGTGGCCCATCAGCACGGGGGCCTTGGCAGGGCAGTAGTCCTTACCATCTTCCATAGTATGGGCAGGAGTAGGACGGGAATTGTCCACACCCCACTTCTTGGCCAGCCAGCCGCCGTAGAAAATATAACCTACGACCAGCACGGCACAGCCGATAACCAGAAACAAAGCAGCATTCATAAAGCTCTCTCCTTTCTGAACAGTTTTTTCTTTTGCTTATGAAACAGGCCTTGATGAAAGACCTGCGCTGCACTGTGTCCGCTGCGGTTGGAGCTGACCTTTTCTTCAGGCAGCACTACCATCGCAGTGTGAAAATCCATCCAGCCCCAATAGGACATGCGGAAGCTCTTATAGAGCTTGCAGCGCTTCAGCGCCTTGCGTGCATCCTCGTCGCAGCTGTCGCATACGAACAGGGCCGTGATGTAAGTATACATGTGGTTGGGGCCGGGATTGATACGGGCCATGCCCTGCTCATAAGCCAGCTTTTCACACTGCTCATAGATCTCCCGCGTCAAGTGGGGCACACTGAACAGATAGACATACTCAAAGCTGTTGGCTTCCCAAAGCTTGGCCTTCTTGGACAGCACATATTTGGAAGTATTGGCATAAAAATCCATCTGGGCTGCCAGCGGTTCCTCGTGCGTTTCACACAGCCGCACATCAAAGTCGCTTTGATATAACTTGCACAGCCGTTCCACTGCTTCCTGCCGCGTCATCTGCTCCACCGTCCCTTCACATACCAGTATAGGTAACCTTCTATTCTTTCGTAGTTTCAAGCGTAAAAGCACAAAAGAGAGAAGTTGTATTTTCCCTAAAACGAAAACGTTACCAATACCACAAATTTACGTTTATACTATACGCCTGTTATTTTTGAATTTCAAGACGTCAAAATTAACAATAATTTAACAGAAAGCTCGTGTAAATTTTCCGTTAATATCGCGCTGGAGAGGAAAATAGTCTGTTATAAAGGTTTTCTGCATACGGACTGGCGCGGAAACTTTTACTGGGGCGAGATTTCTTTATTTAAAATGGGTATATGATTGCCTGAGGTGCACAAGACTGCCAACAAAAAGGCAGAGGCAGCCTTTTTATTTCATAGGGACTTCCTGTTTGGGCATAGTTTGACAGAGGAAGGAGGCGTTGTCATGCTCAGTGCGGCGCTGCTGTTATTCTGCCAGAGCATATTCTGGCAACTACACCTGTCGGGCGGCAGTGGATCTTTTCCGAGGCCGCTGACAGCGGAGGAGGAAAAAGACTATCTGGAACGGTGCGCCCGAGGCGATCTGGACGCCCGCAATGTGCTGGTGGAGCGCAACCTGCGCCTTGTGGCACATATTATTAAGAAGTATTACACACAGACGGACGACCAGGAGGACTTGATCTCCATCGGTACAAAAAAGTGACATTTGTGCAAAGCACAAATGTCACTTCGTAACGCGATCAACTCTGCTTAGCCTTGGCTAAACT
>CAKTGD010000221.1 GCA_934561335.1 uncultured Oscillospiraceae bacterium | reverse complement strand
CGACATGAAATAAGCTGCCGGAAAACACGTATATTTGTTAGCCAATCTGTACAATCCGGCAGCTTATGAATGGGCATGGCTGAACTGTAACAAAATAATCATGAAAAATTTCGGAGGGCAGAAAAATGGATCAGGTGCAGATCCGGACGGATTTGGCTTTAGAAGCACGGGAGAGTGTCTCAGAGAAGGAGGAACACCTTCATGGGGTGCAGGTGGAGGAGGAATATAAGGAAGAAAGTGAAATCAGGATTACACGGGTAACGATCGGGAGTAAGAATGGGGCACGCCTTCTTGGAAAGGCAATGGGAACCTATGTGACACTGGAGGCTCCTAATATGGCACATCCTGACGAGGATTACCATGAGGAGATTGCCAGGGAACTGGCGGATCAGATTAAATCCCTGCTTCCCAAGGAAAAGGAGCAGTTAAGTATTCTCATTGTCGGCCTGGGAAACCGGGAGGTGACGGCAGATTCGTTGGGACCGCGTGTGGTGGATAACCTGACCATTACCAGGCATATGGTGATGGAATTCGGAAATGCGGCCTATGAAGGCCGTAAGCTACCTCTTACCAGCAGCCTGGTTCCGGGCGTCATGGCGAAGACCGGGATGGAATCGCAGGAAATCATCAGTGGTGTGGTGGCACAGACCCATCCGGATCTCGTACTTGTAATTGATGCACTGGCCGCCCGTTCAATCAAAAGACTGAACCGTACCATTCAGATTTCCAATGCCGGAATTAATCCCGGTTCCGGAGTCGGAAATTACCGGAATGCCATTCAGGAGGAAAATCTGGGTGTACCGGTCATTGCCCTCGGCGTGCCCACGGTGGTGGACGCTGCAACCATCGTACAGGACGCTGTTTTTAAGGACTGTGGTATGGAGGATCAGGATTTTCTTGACCGGAAAGAAAAGATAACAGGTGCTATGGATGAGCTTTACAATATGTATGTCACAGGAAAGGATGTGGATTACGAGATCCGGCAGATCAGTCATATCATCTGCAATGCCATTCACCTGGCACTGGAGCTGTAAAACGCATGAAATTGAATGATTAAGACAAAGCAAGCATAAAATACCCTAGTGGGGTGTGAAAGCTTGTATAGATTATGGAACAGTCATCTGGCCCGGAAGGGTATCATACAATTTGCAGCACTGGTATTGATTAGTCAGGTGGAATGGGCATATCTTCCGGTGGCGGGATATCTGCGGCAGATGGACAGCAGAGCCGCGGAGCTGTCTTTGACCGAACGCGCCATTGCCATGGAATCTGCCTATTACTATTATGGAGCATATTTGACGGCAGACTCGGAAGCAGTGGCAGTAGGAGTAAAAGACGCAGGAACGCAAGCTGCTAAAACAGAAGAATCTAAAACAGACGCAGGCGTAACAGGAGCGGTGGAATCAGAAACGGAAGCAGCTAAAACAGCAGTGGATACCGCAGGAGCGGTGGAATCAGAAACGGAAGCAGCTAAAACAGCAGTGGATACCGCAGGAGCGGAGAAAACAGAAACGGAAGCAGCTAAAACAGAAGTGGGTGCCGCAGGAGCGGAGATCACGCAAACAGAAGGAGCAGAGACAGAGGATGCAGGGGGCTCAGAACTGACAGAACGGGCTGAACTGGCAGATTTGGAAGCAGAAGGTGTGCAGGATGCACAGACAGAAGCCCTGGAAGAAATGCGGATTCAAATAGTTGATTCGGATGAACAGGGAACTCCGGCAGGGATACAGATTCAGCCGGAGATTCAGGAAGGGATGTTGAAGGAGCAGAATCGTTCAGGGAATAAAAGTACAGAGATTCCACAAGAGGAGTATTTTAAGCAGATGCTTAGGGAGAACGGAATCGAAGACGTTGACAACAATTTAGCTGAAAGCGAATCGGGACAGAATGAAGAGACCGGTCAGGGGGAGGAAGAAAACGATGGTTTCTCACAGGGAGCCTCTTCTTCCGGATTTGAACTGGCGGCGGTGCCCGCTTATACATATGATTGGACGAAGCAATGGACACAGGATGATTTGCGCTCCGAGTTCTTTGCGGTGGATGGCTCTACCAGTATGAAGGAAGAATATTTGAATGCAGAA
>CAKTGD010000220.1 GCA_934561335.1 uncultured Oscillospiraceae bacterium | reverse complement strand
TTGTCCGGCGTGTATGAGCCAGCTTCCCGGAGCCTCTTGCGATGTAGGGTGCATCTTCGGGATGCCTTCGGCATCATTCCGTGACGTGAAGAATTATCGTTTACACTTGCGGCCGGATAATATATATTAGTCATACTAACAGTGGCTGTATGGACAGACAGCAAAAGTCAGGGGCAAGGAACATAAAATCCTTACCCCTGACGCTCTATCAACTTTTTAAATGTACTTTGGAATCAGCTAAAATCCGCTGCATCATTCAGCAGGTATTACCAGCTTACTGGTGCGCTCCTCAATGGGAACATAATGATCCTTGATGGTCACTGCGCGGTAAGCGGGCCGGATAATGCGGTTGCAGGTGATAACCTCCTCCAGCCGGTTCGCACACCAGCCTGCAATGCGGGCTGAGGCAAACAGCGGGGTAAAGACATCCGCAGGAATCCCCAGCATGGTGTAGACCAGACCGGAGTACAGATCCACGTTGGCACAAATGGGGGTATCGTTGTTACGTCTGGCCTGCACCAGCGGAATCCCCAACTCCTCCACCTTCTGCAGCAAGGTAAAATCATCGGCATACCCCTTGATCTCCGCCAAATGCCGGGCATACTTCTTCAGCAGTACGGCGCGGGGATCGGAAATGGTGTATACCGCGTGTCCCAGACCGTAAATCTTGCCGGAGCGGTCACCGGCTTCTCCGTCCAGCAGCTTGTTCAGGTAGTCGGTAATAGAGCCGTCGTCATTGGGATCCACATTCTCCTTGATATAGCGGAACATTTCCATTACCTTTGCGTTGGCACCGCCGTGCAGCGGGCCCTTCAGGGAGCCGACAGCCCCTGCGATTGCGCTGTATGTATCGGTGCCGCTGGAGGAAATAGCGCGGCAGACGAACGTCGAGTTATTGCCGCCGCCGTGTTCGGCGTGAACCATCAGCATCATATCCAGCAGATGGGCTTCCTCCTCGGTATACTGCGTGTCAGGCCGGATCATCCGCAGGAAGTTTTCCGCGGTGGACAGATTGTCCTCCGGGAAATGGATATGCAGCGAGCCGCCTTGGAAGTAATGGCGCTTGACTGCATATGCGTTGGCCACGATAGAGGGGAAGCAGCCTACCAGCTTAATGGATTGCAGCAGGATGTTTTCCACCGACGTATCGTCGGGTCTTTCGTCGTTGGAATACAGCGCCAGTACGCTTCTCGCCAGCTTGTTCATAATGTCCCGGCTGGGATGGCGCATGATCATATCCTCGGTAAAGCCGTCGGGCAGCTTCCTCGCCCGCTTCATGATCTCATTGAAATGGCTCAGCTCTTTTTTTGAGGGCAGGTAACCGAGCAGCAGCAGATAGGCAACCTCTTCAAAGCCGAAGGTGCCTGCTTTGCGGTGTGCCTCCACGATCTCGTTAAGCTCAATGCCGCGATAATACAGCTGGCCGGGAATGGGAACACGCTGGCCATCCTGAATATAATAGCCCTGCACGCTGCCAACCTTGGATACGCCTGCCAGTACACCGGTGCCGTCACTGTTGCGCAGTCCTTTTTTTACGTCACCGCAGTAGTATTCATCGCCGATCAGATACTCCTTTCGGATCAACTGTCCCAGCGCGCCTGCAAATCTTTCCAGTGTATTATTGCTCATGGTACGATCTCCTTTCCTCAAATACCCCGGTGTTATACCGCGGCCCAATTTTAAAATCTGTATCCATTATAGCGTGTCTGCCTTCGCTTTGCAAGCACAAATTTTGAAATATTCATTTTTCGAGTAAAAACAGGTAATAGTTTCCAAACTCGACATGCAATTTGAATAATTGCGACTCGTAACTTGCAGGAGAAAAAGCGCAAGAAAAAAGGACAGCGGATTTTTTACACCGCTGTCCTTTTTTTTGCACGCGCCCTTACGCGCCGCCGGTGATGTCCGTGCGCCCAGAGGAGGCAGCGTCCAGATTGTATTCGCCGGGGTTATTGAGATTTTCGTAATACACATGGCTCAAAAGGCCGTGGAGGTCATAGGAGAGCTTCGTCCGCGGCTCCAGCGGGATATTGTCCTCCCCAGCGGGATCGTACATGATTTCAGACAACATGACTTGCAGATCCTCGCGGCTCTCG
>CAKTGD010000219.1 GCA_934561335.1 uncultured Oscillospiraceae bacterium | reverse complement strand
TTGGGCAGGGGCAGCGTATCCCGCTTGGAGATATGGAAAAGAGAACCTTTTTTATTCATCTGCCTTGCCTCCTCCCACGCGGGTCATCAGAGCACCCACTTCAAGCTTATTGGTGGTGCGTGCGTCTACCACACCGGATACCTGACCGCCGCAGAGCACCACGATGCGGTCACACAGCTCCAGCAGCACGTCCAGATCCTCGCCCACGTAGACCACGGCGACGCCCTTCATTTTCTGCTCGGTCAGCAGATTGTAGATCGTATAAGATGTATTGATATCCAGACCGCGGACGGCGTAGGCCGTCATCAGTACGGAGGGGGCCTGCGCGATTTCGCGGCCCACCAGCACCTTCTGCACGTTGCCGCCGGACATGCGGCGGACGGGGAAGCTGGTGCTGGGGGTGACCACCTCCAGCTCCTGCCAGATGCGCTGGGCCAGCGCCTCGGGATCCTTGCGGTTCAGGAAGATGCTGCTGCCCTTACGCCAGGAGCGGAGCATCATGTTGCCGGTCATACCCATGGAGCCGACCAGACCCATGCCCAGACGATCCTCCGGCACGAAGCTCATGGCGATACCGGCCTTGCGGATGTCCATGGGATCCTTGCCCGCCAGCTCCTGCGGCGCGGCGCCGTCGGGGGCGTAGTAGGTGACGGAGCCGGAGGCAATGGGGTACAGGCCCGCAATGGACTCCAGCAGCTCCCGCTGTCCGGAGCCGGCTACACCGGCCACGCCCAACACCTCGCCGGCCTTGATCTCAAAGCTGACATTATCCAGACGCTTGACGCCCAGCTCATCGAACACGGTGAGCCCGTCCAGCTTCAGGCGGGTGGTCACATTTTTCGGTTCAGGACGGTCGATGTTCAGGGTGACGCTGTGGCCCACCATCATATCGGTCAGTGACTGCTGGTCGGCGTCCTTGGTTATAACGTCCCCGATGTACTCGCCCTTGCGCAGCACGGCTACCCGGTCGGATACCTCCAGCACCTCGTGGAGCTTGTGGGTGATGATGATAAGGGATTTACCATCGGCCTTCATGTTGCGCATGACGGCGAAGAGCTTGTCTGTCTCCTGGGGCGTCAGCACGGCGGTGGGTTCGTCCAGAATGAGGATATCCGCACCGCGATACAGCACCTTCACGATCTCCACCGTCTGCTTCTGAGAAACGGACATGTCGTAGATCTTCATGTCGGGGTCGATGTCAAAGCCGTACTTGTCGCAGATGTCCTGCACCTTTTTGCGGGCGTTTGCCAGATCCAGCTTGCCCTCAAGACCCAGAATAATGTTTTCCGTGGCGGTAAAGAGATCGACCAGCTTGAAGTGCTGGTGGATCATACCGATGCCCAGATCAAAGGCATCCTTGGGGGAGGCGATGGTAACCGGCTGGTCGTGGATGTAAATCTGTCCCTCGTCGGGGAAATAGATACCGGAGAGCATATTCATCAGCGTGGTCTTGCCGCTGCCGTTTTCACCCAGCAGAGACAGGATCTCGCCCTCGTACAGCTCCATATTGATGGCATTGTTGGCCACTACAGAGCCGAAGCGCTTGGTGATGTTCTCCATTTTGATCGCGCATTTCTTTTCCAAGGCTGTCATCCTTTCTTCCGGCGCACGCAGCATTTGCGGGGAGGCTGTGGGACACCGGGTATGAAGTTCCATATCGCATATTTTAGCATATGTGGCGGGTAATGTAAATCAAAATTCGCAAAAAAATTGTAAGGTATACACAAAAAATGTGAGGTTACACAAGAATGATGTATTCACTTTGTAAGAATCGTCAAAACAGTCATGGGAGAGGGGAAAATAGGAGAAAAAAGAGAGAAGAGGGACTGCCTTGGCAGTCCCTCTCAGGGAAAGCGGTAAGATTTCTCTTAGCCGAAGTTGACATCCAGACGGGTGATGCCGTCGATCTCCATATCGAAGTAAGGAGCGGAACGGAACTCGGACTCAGCGAAGTAACCGTCATGCACGACCTCGGTGTCGGGGGTGTTATCGCTGTCGGCATTGACGTCAGCCATGTAGGAGGTCAGGGTCTCGCCCTTGACGGTGAAGGAAGCGCAATCGAACACATGGATCTCGCCCTTCTCCAGCTTCTCGGTGGCGGCGGCAATGGCCTCGGCAGTAC
>CAKTGD010000218.1 GCA_934561335.1 uncultured Oscillospiraceae bacterium | reverse complement strand
AGCGCCAGCATGATGGAAACAAACTTCTTCATTCAATTCATCCTCCTTGCGAGATCCGGACTGCTCAAAGCGTCCGCACTCTGTAGATGGATGTATTTTATGCAGATACAATACCGCCCGCAAGAGAAAATCCGCACAAAATTTTTCCTGCGGTTTTCGCAGGCTTTTCACCAAATGGCCATGCAGTAAAACCAAATGTGTTTGATATACGGACAAATTGGCTGATTTCAGAAAATGCAGCTTTTAACGCTGTCCGTCAGAAACGGACATTGCCACTGGTGATTTTGACCAAATAATTTTCGGTTTTTGGACGAAACGTGAAAATAAAGGGCGGCCAGTGCTTCATCCAGGCGTTATGGCTTTCCGCGTCAGCTTCTTTGCGGGGATGGGACTATTTGAGCCGACAAAACCGGCAGCGTGAGACTATCAGAGCCTCACCGCCTCTGGCTCAGTGGAGCTGACCGCCAACGGCGTTTCCGATGGTGAGGCAATCACCATGACCCGGACGGATGGCCAGAACAGCGAGCCTGAGACGCTGCTCCTCACCGGGAACAGGGCGGTTTCTGCGAACCTGAGTAACACGACGAAGGATACCTTTACAATGACAAACTCTCCGGTGAGGTGAAGTATTCCGAAGCCGGGAGGACCTACACCTTGCACACCTATCTGGGCAGCGCCGAGGGCAAGGCCGATCACTTATACGAACACCAACGAGCTTGACGCTCCCGGAAGTGTTTCTCTGGAATTTGTCGGCAACGAGGTGATGCGCACTTCGTGGGACGGCGCCGACGGCTACCGCGTGACGATCCATCAGAAAAAGGGCAGCGGTTGGAAGGACACCGGTTTTGGCTATGATCTTGACAAGGACGCCACCTCTATCAACATGACGCTGACCGTGGGCGGAAACGCCTTTGAAGCAGGCTCCCTTGATTGTAAAAGTGCCAGGGGTGTCCATTTGTATCTCCATCCATACGGATCGAGGCTGGAAACAGACGGCTGACTTGCCGCATAAAAAGCGGCCGACAGTGAAACACTGCCGGCCGGAAAAACCTTATATTTTTCGTTGTACATTTCATGAGCAGCAGCTCGCAGCTCCGGGCTGAGGCACGCAAAAAGATGAGATCAGCGGTCCGTGGAGATGACCTGAACGTGCTCCTGTTCTAACCGCTCCAGGAGATCGGGATTTGTTACAGGCTTGGAAGTGACGATGCCGGTCAGCTCCCGGAAGTCTGCGAACAGGTTCACACCGGTAGCGTGGAATTTGCTTTCCACCAACAGGGCATAGACCTCCTGCGCGGATTTGATTATCTGCCGTTTTACAGCAAACTGGAAGAGGGAAGTGGTGGTGAGGCCCTGTGTCCCCCGGATGCCGGTGGCACTGATAAATGCCTTGTCAACCTGATGGGCGGCCAAAAACTGGATTGCGTCATTGTCCACCACGGCCATGTCCTCCAGCATCCCGCCGCAGAAGAACACATGGACGGCGGTACCGTTGAAGATATAGGCTACGGGGATGGAATTGGTGATCACAGAGAGCCGCTGGCGGTCCCGCAGAGCATTGGCCAGCGCTTGAGTGGTAGTGCCGGCGTCGATGATGATCGTATCACCGTCCCGCACCAGAGCGGCAGCTGCCTGGGCAATGCGCTTTTTTTCATCACCGTACATCTCACCCCGCAGTTCAAAGGCCGGGACCTGAGGATTACCCTCCAGAAAAATCCGTCCCCGATCCTTACGGATCTTGCCGTTGGCTGCCAGAGCTGTAATATCTCGCCGCACGGTGGCCGGAGAGGCAGGCAGCATCTCGATCAGCTCATTTACAGAGATGCTTCCAGACAGCCGCATGGCGGCCAGGATCTGCTCTTGTCGTTCCGTACCGTTCAAATCAAATACTCCTTTCCAGTCGCTTATTCTTTTATAATACCAGACAGACTGGAGAGCCGCAAGTCCTGTCGGCGCTGAGTTTTACTTTTCAGCGGGCTTTTTTTTCAGAAGAGGATGGATGATCGGCCACAGCAGGGAGAATACGGAGATAATGATCAGTACCAGAGAGATGGGACGAGTGAAGAAGATGGAGATGCTGCCGTTAGAAATCACCAGCGCCCGCTGGAGGTTCTTTTCCGCCAGATTGCCCAGAATCAGGCCCAG
>CAKTGD010000217.1 GCA_934561335.1 uncultured Oscillospiraceae bacterium | reverse complement strand
AGTTCCTCCAGCTGCGCCTGCACGCTGGTGTTTTTCTTTTTGAGTGAAAATTCGAGAGCGGCAAGCTGCTCGCTCTCGAATGGGATCGTGACATTTTCCTTTTTCATGATCATACCTCCTCGTAGTAGTCGCGGAGCTGGAAGCCCAGCGCCTCCATATCGCTGTGCTCCATGCCGAGTCCGTGACGCAGAATGTCATAGAGATTCCCAGCGTCATAGCGGCTGCTGAGAAAATCCACGAGCTTCGCAACCAACTCCTGCTCACGCTCCGGCGTGGTCGGTTTTATTGCAGTATTCATAATCGATTTTTCCTTTCAGCCTTTCGGCAGATATGCCCTTGGATTCGTCCGTTCCCCGTTGACGCGCACCTCAAAGTGGAGGTGTGGACCGGTGGAGCGCCCGGTGCTGCCGGAGAGAGCGATGATATCTCCCGCCTGCACAGTCTGACCGACTCTCGCCAGAAGCTGAGAGCAGTGGCCGTACAGCGTGGTGAGTCCGTTGCCGTGGTCGATGCACACGTAGTAGCCGTAGCCTCCGGCGTTGTACTTGGAGACCGTCACTGTTCCCGGCAGCGCGGCGCGGATGGGCGTGCCGGTGGGGACTGCCAAGTCCATGCCGGTGTGCCCCTTGCGCTTCCCGGTGATGGGATCGATGCGGTTGCCGAATTCAGAGGTGACACGGCACTCCCAGCCTGAACCGATGGGGGAGCAGAAACCGTCCGCGCCAATGTACGGCACATCCGCGCCTGGTATCCAGCCCTCTGAACCTCCGGCTATGCCATAGCGGACGAGGTTGTAGACACTGTCGGCGTTGGACTTCTGTTCCGCAGAGATCTGCAAGTGAAGCGCGTTTTCAAGATTGCCGTACACGGTGGCTATGTCTGCAACGGGAATCGCCACGGTGTAGCTCTCCTCGGTTTCCGTCCCATCCTCGGCGGTGACGGTGCGGGTGCGTTCCTCATAGGTCACGAAGCAGTCCACGAATTGTCGGTGCGCTCGGCGGCTGGGGGTGTCCTCCCCAAAATACAGAGCATAGAAAACAGCCTTGACGCGGATACCGTCAAGGCTGTCGCTGTCCTCCGTCATGTCATTGACAGCGGCGATGGCGTCGTCCAGCAGCGTGAAGCTGCGGCGCATATCTTCAATATAGGCGACATATTCGGCAGGTGTTTTGCCTGGGATCGTTCCGCCGTGGAAGCACAGCAGAACGGTGGAATTGTTATGCTCCGCGCTGCCGGAGAGCAGAGAGCAGATCAGCGCCAGCATCAGAATCAACGGTGAACAGATCGCCGCTACGATCCAGCCCAGCTTTCGCCGGGTGTCCTCATCCGAGAGAACGGCAGCGGCGAGCTTCTCCAGTGCCGCGACGGGTACCGCCATTACCGTCCACCTGCCGTTCCGAAGATGGCCTGCTTGTACTCCGGGGCCTGCACCTGCAAGAGATAGCGTTCGTTGCCGCACTTGTAGAGGCAGGAGCCGCGCTGCGGGTCCCGGATCAGGGCATATTCGGACTCCTCCAGCTGGAGGTTATCCATGAAGAACTTCTTATCCACATTGCCGCCGTTAAAGATGAACTGATGGACGGGGATGGAAAAGAGGGGGCGTGTCAGCTCCCGTATTCCCGGCTGGGTGAAGTCCTCCAGATTCTGGCTGGCAAGGAACAGGGCGGATTCCTTTTTTCGTACTCTTTTAAGCGCGTTGCGGATGTAGGTGATGACGGTGGGATCGGAGAGCCACAGGTATAACTCGTCAATGGCGGCCACGGAATTGCCCAGCGTCAGAAGCTGATCCGACATGTAGGACAGCAGGCTGAACAGCAGGGTGTTCCGCAGATTTTTCGCCATGTTATCCAGTCCCTTGACACAGAAAACAAGGAATTTGGAGCGGTCAATATTGGTATGCCCATTGAAGAACCGGGCATCCGCGCCGCGGCACATGGAGTGAAGCCCCAGCAGCAGATCCCGCAGCATCTCCCGCGGGTAAAGACCGACGGCGTCATAGTTGTCGTAGGCATCCTGGATCGTATCGTAGAGGTCGGAGAGGATGGGATAGTCCTCCGGCCGCATCGACGCAAAGTCCGTGCGGTCGGTGATGTTCCACTTTTTATACAGGCTCTCCACCATCAGTTCCAGCGTGTCGATGTGGGGCGTGTCAAAGCCC
>CAKTGD010000216.1 GCA_934561335.1 uncultured Oscillospiraceae bacterium | reverse complement strand
AATCTCTGCTGTTCTGGAAGTGATATTTGCCCAGATGATTTTCACAACTTCAACAGGAGTAACAGAATATCTGCCAATACATGCCCAGAAGAAGAAAGCAGCAACCAGTAATACAAATAAAATAAAAATAATATGTTTTCTTCTACTCAAAGTCCTGTGTATCTCCTAAAATCTCGTCCAGGATTTCATCTGTTAATTCAAAGTTATATACATCTTTATAGAACTGGGATACTTCCTCATACATATCCATATCTTCAAATAAATCAGGATGCTGAATCTTAGCCAGCCATTTTACCATTAAAGGTGTCTCAATTCCTGGTGGATCCCATCTGTAGCCGCCTATTGGAATCTTATATACCTGCTTGTTCTGTACTGCATCCACCACAGACCAGTCCTGTCCGTCAAGCTTGTTATTAATCAGATCAGATGGTTGAAGATCTGTAAAGTTACCTATATAAATGATACTTGGATTCCATTCATAGACCTGCTCCATGTTGACATTCAAGGCTTCCCCTGATAAATCCTTTGCAGGGTTGACAGCGCCACTCTTCTCTACCCAGTAGTTGGCAAATCCTGTTCCTGTGACTTTTAAATTGTCAGACAGAATCAGAATATTACTGTAGTCATCCTCAGAAAGAGTAGATATCTTAGCCGTAACCTCATCTACATTGTCATTAAAATATGCAATCAGCTCTTCTGCACGCTCTTCCTTCTGGAACATCTTACCGATAATGCGTATCCAGGTCTGCAGATCATCCAGTGTACCATACTGTAAGGCAACTACCTTAATACCGGCTTCTTCCATCTTGGCAATCTCATCATCCATGTAGTTCCACTGGAATACAACATCCGGCTCTAATTTCAGAAGCTCTTCTACGTTCACTACGAAACTGGTATCTACAAAGCTTGTATCTGCATTCTTCAGTTCTGGATACATATACTTCAATGCACTGTTCTCATATGCAATCATAGAGGATGGATTACAACCTACTAAATTGTCATTATTGCCTACCACTGCATAGAAAATATAGGGAAAAGGCATAATCGTGGTCGCTACTCTCTGGGGAACGCCATCTAATTCGATTGTCTTGCCCAGCTGGTCTTCAATTACAATCTTGTCAGCAGAAGCACTTTTTTCTGATGTTGTTTCTTCCTGAGAGGATGTTGTCTCTTCCTGTGTCGTAGCAACCGTGCTTTCTTCCACAGTCGCTTCTGTCGTCTGCGCAGGCTGGGAACCACATCCTGCAAGTGTTGCGATTGCCATGCACAATCCGACAGCAATACTTAAGTTTTTAAATTTTTTCATACTTTTTACGGTTTTACACCGCACTCCTTTCTGTAAAACATTTATAGATGTATCTTATATAGTAAAATAGAATACTATTTATACCCTTACCTTAATCAATGGTACTGCCAATCCTGTCTATAAGTTCTTTCACATCACTGCTTAACAGTCTTGGCATCTCCTTCCAGTGCAGCTTGCTTGAAACAGCGACATGCGGGATTCCTACAAACTGCATACCTCCCACATCTTCCAGAAGCTCTTCAAACAGCGGATCACCTACCAGAGTGCTGTACTGCCCGGATTCCAGTACTTTTATCATTTTCTCTTCTGAGGTAATATTGATATCTCCTTTGGCTGCAATCTCTTTATCCAGGTCAAAAAATGTTCCTACTGTTACCCGAACCTTGGGATATCTCTTCTGTAGCAAATTTCGCAAACTGTTGCCCAATACCTGCTCACAGACGATCAGCACATCGCCTGTACCGACTTTATCAAGAAGCGTTCTGCTCTTTTTATCCTGCATGGTCTGTTCCAGAAGTTCTTTTACTTCTGTGTCATTTTCAAGCGGCATTCCTACTACATAGGGAATAGAGAATTTCTTTTCCAGAAGTCTTGCTGCCTCCAGCCCTGATGAGGTCACAACCAGATTCACAACAGCCTGATCCAGATTCCTGATCTGCTCTATGGAGACTCCCATCATCATCTGTCCCAATACGGTGAAGCCCCATTCTTCCAACCTTTTCTTCAGATCCTGTGCATTTTCATTTGCAGAGAAGTCTATAGGCGTCGTTCCTAATATATTGATTCCTCTCTCTACTTTGGTATCACTAGACTGCGTAAATCTGTTAATCAGCCTGCACATGGCATCTGATACGCCGGTATGATACAGCCC
>CAKTGD010000215.1 GCA_934561335.1 uncultured Oscillospiraceae bacterium | reverse complement strand
CGAGGCGGACAGCGTCATCAACGTGGGCGTGTCCGGCCCGGGCGTGGTGTACCACGCGCTGCAAGCCTGCAAGGGACAGCCCTTCGACGTGGTGGCGGAGACCATCAAAAAGACGGCGTTCCAGATCACCCGCATGGGACAGATGGTGGCGGCAGAGGCGTCGAAGCGGCTGGATACGCCCTTTGGCATCGTAGATCTGTCGCTGGCTCCCACCCCGGCGGTGGGCGACAGCGTGGCCCGCATTCTGGAGGAGATGGGACTGGCCGTGTGCGGTACCCATGGCACCACGGCGGCGCTGGCCCTGCTGAACGACGCGGTGAAAAAAGGCGGTGTTATGGCGTCCGGCCATGTGGGCGGTCTGTCCGGCGCGTTTATTCCCGTATCGGAGGACGAGGGCATGATCGCCGCCGCGCTGGACGGCACGTTGACCATCGACAAGCTGGAGGCCATGACCTGCGTATGCTCCGTGGGACTGGACATGATCGCCGTGCCCGGTAGCACCAGTGCCGAGACGATCTCGGCCATCATCGCCGACGAGGCGGCGGTGGGCATGGTGAACAGCAAGACCACCGCCGTGCGCATCATCCCTGTGGAGGGGGCGGATGTAGGCGATATGGTGGAGATGGGCGGCCTGCTGGGCAGCGCGCCGGTGATGCCGGTGCATGAGGCGTCCAGCGCCGACTTCATTGCCCGGGGCGGCCGGATTCCCGCGCCGCTCCAGAGCCTGAAGAATTGAGGCGGCCGGTATGATACGACACGCAGCGGAACAGGAGCTGCCCCGCATTCTGGAGATCTATGACACGGCACGGCAGTTCATGCGGTCGCAGGGCAATATGGCGCAGTGGATCAACGGATATCCCTCGCCGCAGCTGCTGCGGCAGGATATCGCCCAGGGCAACCTCTATGTGATGGAGGACGAGCGCGGCATTTACGGCGTATTCGCCTTTATTATGGGGGACGATCCCACCTATGTCCATATTGACGGGGCATGGCAAAACGTCACCACCCCTTACGGCACCATTCACCGTATCGGCAGTGACGGCACGCACAGAGGCGTTCTGCACCAGTGTGTGACATGGTGTCTGACGCATACCGACCATCTGCGGATCGATACCCACGCGGAAAACCGGGTAATGCAGCGCTGTATCCTGCGGGAGGGCTTTGTCCAATGCGGCGTGATCTATGTTGCCGACGGCTCGGCGCGGGTGGCTTTTGAACGAGGTTAAATCAAACCCTCCGCCCTAAGGGCGGAGGGTTTGATTTTGCAGTCAATGAAAGGCAGCCGGGGGCAAACGCCCCCGGCTGTCTCTTTTCATGCGCAAAGCTTTATTCCGAAAAAACGGTGCATACCGCTATGTACGCTTATTTCTTGCTCAGGTACTCGTCAATGGACTTGGCGCCCAGCTTGCCGGCACCCATGGCCAGAATGACGGTAGCCGCGCCGGTCACGGCATCGCCGCCGGCGTAAACACCCTGACGGGAGGTGAGACCATCCTCGTTGACGATGATACCACCCTTCTTGTTGACCTCCAAGCCCTTGGTGGTGGACTTGATGAGGGGGTTGGGACTGGTACCCAGAGACATGATGACAGCGTCCACGCTCAGGTCGAACTCGCTGCCCTTCTTCTCCACGGGACGGCGGCGGCCGGAGGCATCCGGCTCACCCAGCTCCATCTCGATGCAGGTCATGGACTTGACGCAGTCCTGCTCGTCGCCGTTGATCTGCACGGGGTTATTCAGGGTCTTGAAGATGACGCCCTCTTCGATGGCGTGCTCCACTTCCTCGTGACGGGCAGGCAGCTCCTCCATGCCGCGGCGGTACACCACGTACACATCAGCGCCCAGACGCTTGGAGCAGCGGGCGGCGTCCATCGCCACGTTGCCGCCGCCAACCACGGCCACCTTCTTGCCCTTGAGATCCATGATGGGGGTATCGCTGTCCTCGCGGTACGCCTTCATCAGGTTGATGCGGGTCAAAAACTCGTTGGCAGAGTAGACGCCCTTCAGGTTTTCGCCGGGGATATGCATAAACATGGGCAGGCCGGCGCCGGAGCCAACGAACACAGCCTCAAAGCCGTACTCCTCCATCAGCTCGTCAATGGTGATGGTGCGGCCCACTACGGTGTTGGTCTCCACCTTCACGCCCATGGCCTTCAGGCCGTCCACTTCCTTCTGGACGATGGCCTTGGGCAGACG
>CAKTGD010000214.1 GCA_934561335.1 uncultured Oscillospiraceae bacterium | reverse complement strand
GGCCACTCCATGAATCCCACCGTCACCACCCTCATCGGCGCGTGTCTGCTGCGGGTGGTCTGGCGGTACACCGTGTTCGAGGCGGTGGGCACCGTGGAGAGCATGTACTGGTCCTATCCGGTCAGCTGGCTCCTGACCTTCCTGATCCATTTGATCTATCTGGAGCGTGACCGCCGCAGGCTGATGGCGGAGAACACGGCCACCCAATAAGCAGCAGTTCCCATTCCGGATTTTTATATTTCTCATAAGAGGAATTGCGTTTTGGCAAAACTGCTTTTTGTGTGTCACGGCATTATTTGCAGAAATCTCTAAAATTCCCTGTAATATCAAGGTTTTTCAGGCTTGAAGGTAGTGCTACTACACCACTGCTACACCAGTGAGTCTCGATGTGACAAAAATTTTGAGATCGAGGTCAAGTTTATAGATAATATATTGCCGGACTTCATTTTCGATGGAGTCCGGATTTCTATATCCAGAAGCAGCATTTCCTGTGTCGGCAAAAAGTGCAACAATTTCGTTTTGAATGCTATTGATATTTTTGCCGATGGCATGGTATACTATGTAATAGATTAACGTGGTTTTTTGATGGATTTTATGGTGGAGGATCATAGATGCGATATCTTTCAGTTGCTGAAATAGCGAAAAAGTGGGATGTGTCAGAGCGCAGTGTTAGAAATTACTGCGCCCAGGGGCGTGTGAACGGTGCGTTTCTTACCGGCAAGACATGGAACATTCCGGAAAACGCAGAAAAGCCGGAGCGTACCAACAAAAGAAAAGATAAACCGACTACTCTGTTGGATATTCTGAAAGAACAGAAGGCAAGTAAATGTTCCGGTGGGATCTACCATAAAACACAGATCGAATTGACATACAATTCCAACCATATGGAAGGAAGCCGCCTGACACACGATCAAACCCGATATATCTTTGAAACCAACACCATCGGCGTAGAAAAAGAAGTGCTGAATGTGGATGACGTGATCGAAACAGCAAATCACTTCCGCTGCATTGACATGATTATTGATCATGCAAAAGCAGCTCTGACGGAGAAGTTCATCAAAGAACTTCACTTGGTTTTGAAAAACGGCACCAGCGATTCCAGAAAAGATTGGTTTGCTGTTGGCGAGTATAAGAAACTCCCGAATGAAGTCGGCGGCAGAGATACAGCCCTTCCGGAAGAAGTTGCCGATAAAATGAAGGCCTTGCTGACGGAATACAACGCCAAGGAAAAAAAGACCTTTGAGGATATTCTGGACTTCCATGTGAAGTTTGAGCGGATTCATCCGTTCCAGGACGGCAACGGTCGTGTGGGCAGATTGATTATGTTTAAGGAGTGCCTGAAATACAATATCGTTCCGTTCATCATTGAGGACGATCTGAAGATGTTCTATTACCGTGGACTAAAGGAATGGG
The DNA here is from genome assembly GCA_934561335.1 of uncultured Oscillospiraceae bacterium. The sequence goes on along the minus strand of CAKTGD010000214.1, from coordinate 800 downwards.
GCAATGAAAAGGGCTATCTGACAGATACCTGCCTGACCGCACAGGATAAGTATAAAGCGTATTTGGATTATTTTAGGATTGCATATTAAGCAAGAAGCGAGATGCAGTTATGTCAGCAGAAAAGAACTGGCAATTTGAACTTGAAGAATCATAAAAGATAAAAATCTCATGCAATAAATCGTCCTTTCCGTGCATTACACGGATGACAGGAGATGGAAGCCTATGCTCAGTATGCTGATGACAACCGAATATGCTCCGGCAGAGGATCGGCACGAGCTGCAGCAGTTGCTGATTCACATTGCCGGCGGTGAGCGCGAAGCGCTGGCGGAGCTGTATCAGCGCACGAGATCGGCGGTGTACGGCTTAGCACTGTCGTACCTCAAAAACGCGCACGACGCACAGGATCTCACACAGGACGTCTATGTGCAGGTGTGGGACCGCGCGGAACAGTACCGACTCATCGGATCACCCATGGGCTGGCTGCTGGCCGTATGCCGAAACCTGTGCCTGATGCGCCTGCGGCGGGAGGAACGCCATGCCGCCCTCAGTGAGGAGGAATGGGACGCCATTCCCGCGCGGGAGTGCGGACTGGACGCCGACGAGCGTGCGCTGCTGCAAGGCGCATTGGCAAGCCTCACTGACGAGGAGCGGCGCGTCGTGCTGCTCCACGCCGTTACGGGCCTGAAGCACCGGGAGATCGCGGCGCTTCTTGAGCTGCCGCTTCCCACCGTCCTGTCGAAATATCACAGAGCATTGAAAAAGATGCGCAGCTTTCTGGAAGGAGATGACGCCCGATGACC
>CAKTGD010000213.1 GCA_934561335.1 uncultured Oscillospiraceae bacterium | reverse complement strand
GCTTTGGTAACAGTGATGGTAGCAACGGGAGAAACATCATAGGTCAGGGTCTTGTTTTCCGAGGTCATATCAGCACCGGTGACATTGACCTTGACGGTGACCTCGATCTCAACCTTCTTTGCGTCGGTAGTGTTAACGTCCGCAGGGATCAAGGCAGCCTTATTGTCAGCGATTGCCTCGGCCACGCCGTCAACGCTGGACTTGTTGGCAATGTTGGTCTTATCGTCATTCGTCAGGCCCTTAATGGCTTCGCTATCAGGTACCGTCACAGCAGTTGTATCCTTGACAACGATCAGTGCACCGGCGGGCTTGGTGCCCTCTTTCACGGTGTAGGGATAATCGCCATTGTTGGAGGCATCAACATAGTGGTCAGCCGCAACATAGTCACTGGGATCAGAGGAGAACAGACCGCCGGAGATGGCGAGGGTGGATTTCTCGTCAATTCGATACTTGCCGGTAAACTTTCCATCAGTAACTTGAATCTCAGACTTGGTTTCGCTAGCGGTATCCGCTGCGAGGACTGTCTCCGCAGAGAAAGTACCGCCGGAAATAATAAGTGTACCGCCGGAGCTATACCCATAGGCAGCATACTCATTGCCAGTATAGGTACCGCTTTCCACTGTGAGTTTGCCGCCGTAGCACACTGCAAGAGGAACAGCATGATAGCTATTTCGAGCGCTAACAGTAATTGTATTGTTAACAATCGTTGCCGTACCCTTCATAACCTCAATGCCAGTGGACTTAAAGGTGGAGATAGTTGCATTTTTAATGGTGGCATTTCCGTCACCCACCTTGATTGCAGGTGTAAGGCCAGCTTTTGTCTGCGTAAAGGTTCCTCCCTGAATGTCGAGAGTACCCGCGCTATAAACCAGCGCATTGCCTCTGCCGCCAGCATTGGTACCGGCAGAGTCATCAGCGATGTTGGTGAAAGTGCCACCCTTGATGGTCAAGGTCGCACCTGCAAGGTTCTTAACAGCAGAGGCATCGCTATGAGCAACATCCTCAAAGGTACCGCCTTCAATCGTCAGTTTACCTTCGTTGAAAATGAGGCCAAGAGAGCCATTCTGACCGTCTTCACCTGTGATCACATTTTTAATTTTTCCGTTTTCAGCACTGTCCTTAATGGTTAATTCGCCAGTCTTACCGACTGCAATTTTTCGATCGCCTGCACCATTCTCGGTAATAGTTTTGCCGTTCAGATCAAGGGTGAGAGTCTTGCCGATGGTAATTTTCTCACCCAGCGTCACATCATCAGCCAACTTGATGGTTGCATTGTCAGCGGCATACTTGACCGCATTCGCAAGGTCGGTAAACGCACCGCCGGTGATGGAAGCAGTACCAATTCTAATGTCAAGATCGCCGTTAAAAGTACCATCACTAATGGTCACAGTATGCTTGTCATGGGTAGCATCAATAGTAGGACAGGCTCCGCATTGCAGAACCGCCGCCGCATTCTCACCGCCAATAAAAGTACCTCCCTCAATGTTGGCGATATGATGGTTTTGAAAGGCAGCCTGTGTATAATTCTTAAAAGTGCCGCCCTTAACAGTAATGGTAGCATTATCGTCATTCTTTACGGTGTTCAGACCGCCATCAAAAGTACCACCGGTGATGGTCAAAGCAGGCCATTCAATGCCATCTCTATTATTATAATTTTGATAACCATTCTCAAACAGGCTGGAGTATTTACCGGTGTTTTTGATAGTCACACCGTCCTCGACCGACATGACACCATGGTTCAAAACGGTATAGAAACTATTGCCGCCATTCTCACTCGCATTTTTACCAGCTTCCTTGGAGCGCTCAAAGGAGCCGCCGTTGAGAGTTACCTCGCCCTCGTTGTAGATAGCAGCCTTTCCGTGGCTGGTGTTGTCCACAACACCAGTGCCAACGCTGTCGCTGATATTCAACTTGCCGTCTTTTTCAACCGTAATGGTGTGGCCGCTGGCATTGGTAAGTTTGTGGCCGTTCAGATCCAGGTAAATGTCTTTTCCGGCGGGAACCACCACATCTTCTGTCAGATCATCCAACAGTTTAAACGTGGGAGGGGTTTCCATCTGCCCAAGCCGGATAGCATCCGTCAACGTATCAAAATGTGCTACTTCTTCATTAGAAAAGGAGCTATCATCTTTCTTGGCTACCTTATGATGACAGTCAGCGTCTTCTTTGCAAGCAGGATCCGCTCCTCCCGCCATTGCCGAAACGGGCAGCAGCGTCAAGGCCATTGCCAGCGTCAGCAAAATTGATAGAAATTTGCGTTTCATACTGTATCCTCCCATAAG
>CAKTGD010000212.1 GCA_934561335.1 uncultured Oscillospiraceae bacterium | reverse complement strand
CTTGCCAAGGTCGAGGTAGCGAGTTCGAGCCTCGTCGCCCGCTCCAAAAAAGAAGCATCATCCAACAGGATGGTGCTACTTTTTTGGTATAGCGTCGGCCCGAGGCTCGAACAGGGTACGAGCAAAGCGAGAAAAACGTGCCGATGGCACGTTTTGGTGATAAGTGTGCGTGTCATGGCGCTGTGCGCCGTGAGCGAGCCGAGCCAAGTAGCTGGGGCCGGTGCAGAAGGAGGGCGGGTGTTCTCATACCCAAAATCACCTCTCGGCATCTGCCCGTTCCCCTTGCGTCCTCCCCGCTCCTATGCTATGATAGTTTCATCAACTATCAGGAGGTGCCCCATGACGCCCCTATCCAACTACGAGCGCATGCGCCAACGTATGGCGGAAGCATTCCTGCAATATGATCAGGCGCAGATAATCCGCAAATTTGCCCTAATGCATGACGAGACCTTTCTCTATGTTGACCTTCTGGCGCGAAGACACCGCATCCATCGGCTGACCGGCGCCGTCACATGGTCAGAGGACGGTTTTCAGACAGAGACAGAGGCGGTGTATTCCGCTGCCATGACCATCTACGACCTGCTGTGCGGCGCAAAGGAGCACTGCCATCTGGCCCACGAATGGGTCAATGTGGCCAGCCTGTGCAGCATTCAGGGCGGCACATTGGCCAAGGACGGAGACTTTTTCAAAAATAGCGGCCGCACATTCAGCGGCAGCGGCGCTGCGTTGGATCGCGCCTGCCGCGCACTGGGCGGCAGGCAGCAGCCCAAGGGAGATGTGTCGTATGAACTGGCGCTGTTCCCCTTTTTGCCGCTGATTGTGCGGTACTGGGAGGCAGATGAGGATTTTCCCGCCAGCTTGCAGATGCTGGTAGATCGAAATATACTGGATTTTCTCCGCTATGAGACGTTGATGTTCGCGCTGGATTATGTGGTACATCGGTTGAACGCGCTGAGCGCCGCAATAGAACAATCATAAGAATCACCCTTCTCTGTGCCGCCCGGCACAGAGAAGGGTGACTTTTTCATCGTAATCATTCATCCAGCACGCCGCTATATTGCCGCTCCAGCTGCTTATAACGAAGCCTCCGGCTGTGCCGGAGGCTTCAATTATCTTTCACGCACGTTATGTGCCCTGCTTTGTCACCTGCCATACGCCGATGAGCACCAGCACCATACCCAACAGCATTGTGCCGGTGAAAGGCTCATGCAGGAAGAACACCCCGGCAAGAGCCGAGACCACCGTATTGATATTCCCGATGGCGGACATTTTGGTAACGCTGATGCGCCCGGCACCGTAGTTTACCAGCATATTGGCGGCAACGGAACACAGAACACTCAACGCCAGAACCGCCGCCACAAATGTGGGCTGGTGCAGCGGCTGCACATAGGTATTCAGATCGCCCCTACACTCCACGAGCGCCGTCGCGGTAAAGAAAACCGCGCAGCTGAGCAGCAGCGCATAGGTCCGCTCATACGGTGAAAACTCCGATGCCGAGCGGTTGACCACCTTAAAGTAGCCTGAACACACACTGTATCCCAGCAGGAAGGGGATACCAATCCAAGCCACCACGCCCACTTCACGTCCCGCCGCCGTCAGCAGCACCACACCGGCCACCGGCAGCAGGATAAACAGTGCCTGACGGCGGGTGGGATACTCTTTCAGCAGCACCGCCGCCAGCGCCAGTGCCACAAGAGGCGCCAGCGCGGACACCACGCCGGTGATGGTGGCGTTGGTAAAATAGATGGCATAGCTTTCAAATACAAAGCATAACGGCTCCATAATTCCCAGCATCAGCAGCGGTCGCAGCTTTTTGCCCCGCAGGCACAGCCGCTCCCGTCCCAGCAAAAGCGGGATATTCAGCAGCACAAAGGCCAGAAGAAAGCGAATGCTCAGCAATACCATAGGACTGGCATACCGCTGACCGATACGGGTCAAAAGCAGGCTGAAGCCCCAGATGGTAAAACCGACCATTGGCAGGAGAATCCCCAGATTCATCCCCTTCTTCCCAGTTGTGCTGACTTCTGTCATAACATCCTCTCCCTCTTCTTTTTTCCCCATTTTAGCGCACTTGTTCTCAAATGTAAAGAAGCGAATACACAGGCATCCGCTTCTTTGTCTTTTAAGGCTTGCCGCCGTTTTGCAGCCTCCGTAATTTCACATTATCATTTAACGTCTGGTAAAAAAAGGCTGTGGGCCGCCCAGATGGGCGCCGCTTTCCGGATCGGCGCCGTGGTCGGAGACCACCATTATCTCATGCTCAGACGCCAACAGCCGGGAGAGCACCCGATCATC
>CAKTGD010000211.1 GCA_934561335.1 uncultured Oscillospiraceae bacterium | reverse complement strand
GGCTTCCGCAGTATTATCAGCATGGTGGCTGACCTGGCCTATCGCATGGCGCGTCTGAATCCGCAGCTGCGTGAGGAGGCAGTAACCAAGACACCGGGTCTTGTATTGATTGATGAGGTAGAAATGCATCTGCACCCGCTGTGGCAGCAGACGGTACTGCTGGATTTACAGAAAACCTTCCCGATGGTGCAGTTTGTGGTGACTACGCATAGTGCGCAGGTGCTTAGCAGCGTGCCGGCAGAGAGCATACGCGTATTGGCCTGGGGCAAGCAGTTCGAAGGCGTGCGCCATGTAGATTTTTCCTTGGGCGCCAACAGCTATCAGCTGCTGCAGGATATCCAGAATGTGAGCCCACGTCCGCAATCACTGCCGATTGTGAAGGATTTAAAGCGTTATCTGCAGCTTGTTAGTGAGGATGCCTGGGATACGCCGGAGGCGTTGGAGTTGCGTAAAAAGCTGGATAAATGGTCTAAGGGCAAGGAGCCTGCTCTGCTGCGTGCGGATATGGATATCCGTATGCGTCAGTTCCGCAGGAGGCGCTCATGAAACGTGTTTATAAAAGCAAGGAAGAACCTGAGCTTCTCAGGCAGTACCGGCTGCATAATCCCGAGGAAACCTGGGAGCATTTCCGCCGTCGCTGCCGCAAGGGCTATAAAGAGGTGCGGGAAGCAATTTTGCGTGACCAGCACGGCCTTTGCGCCTATTGTGAGGTAGGCATTAAGCTGGCGGAGGAGGAAGGAGAGGTTGACGACTTCCGTGTGGAGCATTTTTATCCGAAAAATGCTACGCAGGAGCATGGGCACAACTATCATCTTGATTGGCGCAATCTGCTGGGCGTGTGCCACGGCGGCAGTCAGCCCTACGTGCCTGATCCCGAGTGGCGCTATTCCAGCCAGAAGCGTGACCGCAGCTGCGATGTGCCCAAGGGTGGGCGTGAAATTACAAACTATATCCTCAATCCGCTGAAGATTCCCGGAAAAATCCGTCTGTTCCGTTATGCGGAGCATAGCGGGCGGATGTACGTAGACGAAGACACCTGTCCCAAAGATTTGCAGGGTAAGGCGCGCAGTACCATCCGCGAACTGAACTTGAACGCGCCGCGTCTGATGCGCATGCGTCGTGAGGTAATTCATACGCTGGAGGACCAGATCAGTGAGGAGCTGAGTAAGGGCCGAAATTTGGATGAAGTGCTGGAAATGCTGGCGACCATCTGTCTGGTGCCTGATTATAATGGCGTGACGCTGCCTTTCTTTTCCGTTATCCGTTGGTATCTGGGGGAGGCGGCGGAAGAAGTTATCCGTTCGAGCGGAGCAAAGCTTTAGCGTTCAAATCCTGTCTGCGATGCAGGCAGGATTTTTTTAGTGCATGAAGAATAATATAAAATGGTTCTTGAAGCATGAAATTTTGATAAATACACTATAAAAAAGGAGAACAGACAAATGCAAGTTACGAACAAGGCTTTTAAGGCCTACGATGTACGCGGCGTTTACCCCACAGAAGTTAACGAAGAAATGGCTTACCGTATGGGACGCATTTTTTCGGCAATGTTCGCTGCGGAAACTGTTGTTGTCGGACATGATATCCGCCTTAGCGGCAGAGCGTTGGTGGATGCACTGACAGAGGGATTGCGCCATGGCGGCACCAGGGTTATTGATATCGGTCAATGCGGTACGGAAATGATTTATTTTGCTACCGCTCATCTGAAAGCAGACGGCGGTATTATGGTTACTGCCAGCCATAATCCCAAGGAATACAACGGAATGAAGCTGGTGCGCCGCGATGCACGTCCTGTTTCCAGTGATACCGGTTTGAAGGAAATCGGCGAGATGGTTGCAACAACCAAGGAGTTCGCGCATAAGGTGGTAGCAGGCAAGACTATGGGTGCTGTAGAGCAGATGGATATTATGCCTGCCTATATCGAGCATCTGCTGACCTATGTTGATACAAGTGTGCTTAAGCCGATGAAAATTGTTGCTAACCCCGGCAATGGCGGTGCCGGTCCGATTCTGAAGGAGCTGGCGAAGCACCTGCCGTTTGAATTTATCACGCTGAACGAAACGCCTGACGGTACCTTCCCCAATGGTGTGCCTAACCCGCTGCTGCTGCCCAACCGTGAGGCTACAGCGAAGGTTGTGCGCGAGAGCGGTGCGGATTTGGGGATTGCCTGGGATGGCGACTTCGACCGCTGCTTCCTCTTTGACGAGAAGGCAGATTTTATCGAGGGTTATTATATTGTCGGTCTGCTGGCGGAGGTTTTCCTGCACAAGGAGCCTGGTGCGAAGATTATGTTCGACCCGCGCCT
>CAKTGD010000210.1 GCA_934561335.1 uncultured Oscillospiraceae bacterium | reverse complement strand
GGCGTGACCTATATCGAAAATGTATTCGTCTGCATGGCGGCCCCGCTGGTGGTGGCGCTGCTGTCTTTAAAACGGGGGCAGCGCGCCGCGCTGGTGTTCTGCCTTGCGGGGATGGGAGCCTGTCTGCTCTCCGCCTATCTCAACACCTTCTTCGCCCAGCTGTATCAGGCGGACGCCGTCAATGCCGCCACCCAGATCGCGCCGGTGGTGGAGGAGATCATGAAGCTGCTGCCGCTGCTGTTCTTTCTGGCTGTGTTTGAGCCGACCTTCGCCCGCTTTCGGCTGGCCGCCGTCATCGTGGCCGCCAGCTTTGCCACCTTTGAGAACATCTGCTACCTTACGCAAAACGGCGCGGATCAGATCCTCTTTCTGTTGGTCCGGGGCTTTGGCACCGGCGCGATGCACGTGGTCTGCGGAAATGTGTACGGCGGCGCTCTGCGCCCCGTGTGGGACAGCCGTCCCCTGCGGGCGGCCTGCCTGTTCGCGCTTTTGTGCGTGGCCATCATTTACCACGCCATCTACAACCTTCTGGTCAGCGCCGGGGGGACGCCTCAGCTCATTGCCTACTTTGTCCCGCTGCCCACGGCGCTGTGCTTCCGGCTGCTGGCGCGAAAGGCCGAGGCGTAAATACAGTCTAAGATCGAGACTATCGATAAAGCGGTAAATTCTCCGCAACGGAAAGGAAGGGTGTGCGCGGGAAACCCAAGAGGGGTGTCCTGCGTTATTGAAATTCTAAGTTTTCAGAACTTCATAAAAGTTCTGAAAACTTGCTCAGCGGGGAGAAAAGGCTTTTTCGACACGCTCATCAGATCGTCCAACAGGACGGTCTGATTTTTTTGAAACTTTTTCAATTTTCGGTGCGTAGTTTTCTCCGTTTTTGTCCCTATGGTAAACTGGTCGAGGGACGGCGGATCGTCCTCGTCTGGCCGGGATGACTCCGATCCCAGCTATGCCGTCGGAATTCCGGATAAGATGGAAAACGGCAGCGTGAGCGTCAGCCCGAAGAACGCCAGCCAGGGCGACCGTGTGACCGTCACGGTGAAGCCGGACGCGGGCTACGAGCTGGACAGCCTCAAGGTGTTTGACAAAAACGGCAAGGAGCTTGAACTGACCGACAAGGGCGATGGCAGATTCACCTTCATCATGCCCGCCGGAAGGGTGGAGGTCAAGGCTGCATTCACGGAGGAAGTGAAGATCAGTCCCTTCCGGGACGTTTCCACCGATGCGTATTACTACGAAGCCGTGAAGTGGGCACAGAAGAAGGGCATCACCGGCGGCATCGGCGACGGCCTGTTTGGCCCTAATCAGCCCTGCACCCGTGCCCAGATCGTCACCTTCCTGTGGCGGGCGGCGGGTTCTCCTGAACCGAAGGGGACTGCGGCCGGAATGACCGATGTGGCCGCCGGCAGCTACTATGAGAAGGCGGTGGCGTGGGCCATTGAGAACGGCATCACCACCGGTACGGCTGACGGCCGGTTCGCCCCCGACGCGACCTGCACCCGGGCTCAGGGCATGACCTTCCTGTTCCGGGCGTCCAAGGCATCCGCCGACGGCGCGCCTGCCTTCAGCGACGTGGCCGCCGACGCCTACTACGCCGAAGCGGTGAAGTGGGCCACGGACAACGGCATTACCAACGGCACAACAAGCTCCACCTTCAGTCCCGGCAGCGGCTGCACGAGAGCACAGATCGTGACATTCCTGTGGCGGCTGTACGCGGAGAAGTGATCGCAATATATATAAAGTGGACTCCCTTGACTGCAAAAAGCAGCCAAGGGAGTCCCTTTCAACCTATTGCCTAATACACGATCCGAAAGTAATCCAAATATGCTTTACTGGAGTGCTTTGCGCGTCAGTCATCCAACTCCGACTCATGCTTGAGGATCGCGCCGGTGGCGGCGTTGATCTCGTAGTCATATTCCATATTGCCGGATTTGAACTCGACCTCGTAGACGAGTATTCCATCCTCGTCGTCCAGTTCGATATCCATGTCATACGCTTCATTTTCACTCACACCTGCGTGATTCAGGGCAATAGATTTTGCCTTGGCGTAGCCAATGTCCTGCGCTGTTCCGGACGGATCGGGCTTCTGATCAGAGGGCTTCGTTGTCACATTTGGCGTGGAAGCAGTGGTCAGCAAGTCCTTCTGTCCGCTGATCACCTTTCCCGTGTAGGCGTCCACCAGATACTCGAACTCGCCCCACGCCGTGTGCAGCTCCACCTCGTAGTGGGCGGGAGATTCGTCCAGTTCGGGATCGACCTCCGCTGTAACGGAATCCACCGCCGTCGTTCCGGCATACTCCTCCGCAGCGGTACGGGCTGC
>CAKTGD010000209.1 GCA_934561335.1 uncultured Oscillospiraceae bacterium | reverse complement strand
CAGCTCATAATCCTTCGGTGGGAGCAGATCCAGAATATTACGCAGGGACTGACGCACCATCTCCTCAATTGCCTGATTTTCAGGGGTGTTGTCATAATCAATAAATTCATGGAACCGCTCGTATCCGTCATTTTCACCGCCGATCAGAGAACTCATCTGCGTTTCGTGCTTGTAAAAGCGTTCCGTGCTGTCTTCAATGTGCCATTTCGTCCGTCTGTAGGTCTGGAAGACTTCCTTCGTGACCTGGACGAGTTCAAATTCGCCGGTCATAGTGTTGTAAACGTTGAGAATATAAGTTTTTTCAGACATGATTTTTGATCTCCTTTGTGATTTTTTGAATTTTGTGAGGTTCAAAAAATCGGGAGATCAGGGGTATTCAGCGATATACGGCTCCCACGCTAAAAGGGGGAGGATATGAAAAAAGCGCATTGCAAACTCCTTTTCCGGAGCTGCATGCGCAAAAAAAGAGCCGCTTGATTTGTCTGACCATTGGCCGCGTTGACAGAACTATGTTCCTAAAAGGAACGATAGTTACAAATCAAGCGGCACATGGGATGGTCACGCATCAAGCGGCTCCGAGGCTCATACTTGGTATTTAATTGTTGGGGACAGATCGATTATTCGCGGTTATGCGATGCGGAATACAACAGGCGGGAAGAAAACCGCCTCTCCGCATTGCGGGCACTTCAGGTATGTCGCGCCGTGGGCCCCTTTGCAGAGCGTTTCAAGCCGCAGCTTACAATACGGGCAAAGCCGTGCCATGGTGATATGGGTGGAGTACTGCTGCTCAAGCTCCCGCTGCTCGGCTTGGATGCAGGCATACCGCTGCGGGTCAAGCGCTTTGGAATTGATTTTTGCCATAATAACAACTACCTCCTATGCTGTGTCAAAGTCATCCGCATCAATATGGATGGGCGCATACGGATTACTAAAATCATTTCGGCCGATCATGCCAAGATTGTCCAGACGAATGGATAATGCTGTTTTCGAGACGCCCAAACGCTTTGCCATTTCAGAAAACAGCGCATATTCCTTGGGGGCAAATACTTTGTTCAGGAGTTTGATCTGCCGGCCAAGGCCAAGCTCATCCATGTAGCGGTCGATCAGCTCACGGGGGAGTAGGAGATACGCCGTCAGCACATTCGTTTGCCATTCTACCCAGTCGGTGATGGGGTATGTGCAGCGTTCATCCGCAAGGCGGCAGATGAACGGCTGCGCGCTTGGATTGTATTCCTCCGGGTAAAGCATACCGAGGATCTGATGCGCGGCTTCATGTACCAGAGTGAAATTCAACCGCCCCACCGATCCCGCATTTGCGAGGTTTTGATCCACATAGGCGATATTGCCGTTCAAGTGAAATTCCTGGACTGACCCGTTTCCACGGGGAACGGATATGGTGAGATCGACGTCGCTATAGGAGGTCAGCCCAAGGATCGAGCCCGTTACGCTCATATCCGCAAACGCGAAATGAAGTCCGCAGATCTTTTCCGCAAAGTCGACCGGGTCGATGCGATCCATTTTGCGGTCTGACAGCGTCAGATAGCGGAACAGCACTCTGCGGGATATCCGTTCAAGATCTTTCCGAGATAAAATCGGCATCCGCGTTCCTCCTCACATCTTAGCTGTCATGGAAAGGAAGGTGTTCCCTTGGCTATGACCCCATCATAACAATCTTATAAAGCTATGTCAATGTCGCATTTGTAGCGTAACAAGCTATTTATGATTGACAAGAATAGCTATCCCCGTGTATAATGGGATTATCCTAAGACGGAGGGTTTCTTTATGAACAGTCAGAAAACAACGGTTATCCCGTTTCCGGCTCCTTCAAAGAACGGTGTGAGATACAGTGCTGAGACTGAGAAGCAGAACAATGTAATTGGTACAAGGCTTTCGGAAGAACTCAAAAACCGAAAGCTGAGTAAAAAAGAATTCTGCACAACATTGAAGGACTTTGGTGTAGATGTAAGCCAATCCGCGCTGGGAAAGTGGACGAATGGCCTGACTGTTCCCAATGCATACCAACTGCTGGCGATCTGCTATGCGCTGGACCTTGAGGATGGCCTTGCTGCCTTTACCGGAGAACACACGCCTCTGCTCAACGAAGTGGGTGCGGAAAAGGTCCGTGCTTACCGAGAGGATCTGATCGCTACCGGTAAATACAATCCCATGCCAACGCCCACGAATACGATCCGCTATATCGATAAGCCCGTCAGCAATCTCAGAGTCTCAGCCGGTACAGGCAGTTTCTTGGATGAGGACAACTTTGAGATGGTCAGCTTTCCGGAAAACGCGGTCCCGGCGGAAGCGGATTTTGGCGTTAG
>CAKTGD010000208.1 GCA_934561335.1 uncultured Oscillospiraceae bacterium | reverse complement strand
GACCGTGTCGGAGCTGAAACGACCAGGGATAGAAATTAACGAAGCCAACGAACGCAAAATGCGAGAAGGCTTGCGCGCCAAGTACGGCATGGGTGCATTTGCCGTGATACTGAAGGACGAAATACTGGAAAAGCTGAAAAACGGAAACGTTGTTTTGGACGGATTGTACAGCTGGTCGGAATACAAAATTTTGCACGAACTGCTCGGCGACAGACTGATTGTGCTTGCCGTGGTAACCAACAGCCACATCCGCAAGGAACGCCTTGCTTGCCGCGAAGTGCGCCCCCTCACGTCGGAACAAGTCGACAGCCGCGACATTGCCGAGATCGAAAACCTCGAAAAGGGCGGTCCCATTGCCAAGGCAGACTACTACATCATCAACAACGGCGATTGCACGGATTTGTGCGCCCAACTGCAAGACTTTATGGGTTGCGTAAACACGCTGTAACACTACTGCTTTACATAGATAAAAACCAAAATAGGTACGTAATTTTTGCATACGTACCTATTTTTTTCTTACATTTTCTGTTTTCGAGGCACACCTTCGCCCCACTTCAAATTTTGTTTTCGACAGCGTATTTTACGTTTTGCAAGCACCGTGTTTTACGCAAGCTTTACGGTAAAACACATTGTGCCGTCCACTTCGCCGACCACGTAATACACGTCGGCTTCCTGCTTGACGTACAACAAAATATCTCCGCCGACAATCTCCTTGTGGTACACTATTTCCGCACTGGTCGCACCGTGGAATCCGCACGCATCCTCGGCAAAGGTAATGTAGTTGGTGTTGTTGACGTGCTTGTTGACGTCCAACATGCTGTACCGCACCGTTTCCGTAGCGGCAAGTTTGTATCCGTCGTCGAGGCGCACCCTAGCAAAATCCGTAGACAATGCCACCGTTTCCGTCGCATAGTCTTCGTCGCTTAGCCCCACAAGCCCTTCTCCGGGGACAATCTTGCGGCTGTTGCGGTCGATGACAAGCCACGAGGAATACGCCGAGCAAAGCAAGTTGTCGTTGTCGTCGTACAGCTCGAACATACGGTTGGAGAAAAACTTTGTCGGCTTGGCGCACCAAGTGTACACCGTCACGCCGCTGTTGTCGCCGCATATCGGGCGTGCCAAACTAAACTTCAACTTGGACAGCACCCACAGCATACCTTTTTCGTCCATGTAGTGCCACCCTGCGCCAAGGCTGTTGACATGGAAGCTTGCGCAATTTTGTAACAGTTGCATCAAGCGGTTGTGGCGCAAATTGCCGTCGGCGTCAAAGTCGGCATTGGCGGCATTGGTGATCTCGGTGCGGACGCCGGTGGCATAGTCCAGCAGCGCCTGGCCGTCTTCCTTGTTGACCTTGCCGTCGCCGTTGAAGTCGCAGTTCTCCATACCGGCGGGGTCGGAGACCTCCACCAGCTTGCCGTCCACGTTCCAGGTGACGTCGGAGGCCAGAAGGGCAGTCATGCTGTCCTCAAAGGCAGCGGTGCTGCCGTCGGAGAAGCGGCCCAGGTACAGATCCTGGGTGAAGAAGTCGGCGTCCAGCACAAAGTTGGAGGCCTGGTCCTTCAGGTTATAGATGGTGAAGCCGAAGGAATAGGTGCCGGTGCGATCGGGATCGTCGCCCAGCTCGGCCTTGATCTTGCCGTCGGCATAGGACTTGGTGGCGTCCTTATCCATCAGCAGATAGCTGCCGGTGGAGGTAGCCGCGCCCACATTGGCAAGGCCGGCGCCCTGCGTCAGGATGGAGTAATAGCCGGCGCCGTTCTCGCCCTGATCCTCCAGAATGGGCTGAGCGGTGGACATCAGCAGAGACTGGGCCAGCACACGGGCGCTGAGGCCGGTCTTTTCGGTGAGACCGTTGGCCTTGATGTACTGCGCCACCACAGCGGCCATACCGGCTACCTGGGGAGCGGCCATGGACGTACCGGACATATTCTGGAAGTCGTCGCCGTTCTTCAGGGAGTAAATGCCGCCGCCAGGAGCGGTGATCTCAGGCTTCATCTCCAGAGAGCCGGGAATGCCCCAGGAGGAGAAGCTGCTCATGGTGTAATAGTCGGCGGCGGCAGAATTCACAGCGGGACTGGCGCCCACGGTGAGGGTACCCACATAGTAGGTCACGCCGTTGGCTTCCTTCTTCTCGGCATTGGCCTTGATGACCAGGCCGTCGGCCAGAGTCAGGGAGACATAGGGAGCGGTGGCAGTGTAGCCGTCGGTGGACATATTGATGGTACCGGCCTCGTTGTTGACCACGATGGTACCGATGGCACCGGCAGCAACGGCATTGTTGCCCTTGGCGGTGAAGTTGATGGAGCCGCGGTTGCACAGCGCGATAGCGCCCTTGAGCTCATCGCCCAC
>CAKTGD010000207.1 GCA_934561335.1 uncultured Oscillospiraceae bacterium | reverse complement strand
CCGTGGGGCCATACCACTGGAAACCGTTGGGATTGGGATGCAGTTCATTACCGGCAGCCTGCACCATTCTCAGCAGGGGCTGGATACACTCGATGGTGCAGCCGGTGCGCATACCGGTGCGAGCAGAAACCTCTTCAGGTGTGGTTGCGCCGTCCAGCAGGCAGGCGGCCACTTCCTCTGCACGGGTACCCACACAGTAGCAGAGTATCTGCTCGGGATTGAAGTGCGCCTTAGCGCACAGATCACGGATTGCATCCTGATCAAATTTGGATGGATCCACTCCCACATCGTAGGGTTCTTCTCTCTTGACCATGGTGATTGCATAGAACGGGCAGCGATCTGCACAGTTCGCACAGGCCATACACTTGTCGGGATCCGAATACGCTTTCTTATCCGTCACCTTAATTGCGTAGACCGGGCAAACCTTCTCACAGATTTTGCACCCGCGGCAAATCTCCGGGTCGACCTTTGCCATCAGAGTCACTCGTTTCATTTGTCTGTCCTTCCTCTCCATTTTATCTCCAACTTGGGCAAGTGCCCAAAATGAAGTACTTGATTCTTCTGCGTTTAGTCCACAAACTTTACACTGTAGTACCGCTGTTGATCAGTTCGCCATTTTTCTCCAACGTCATACCCGTCAGTCGCATATCCACCGCCTCGATGGGGGTCATACGGCCTCCCACCACAAAGCGACCAGCGGATCCATTGTCTGCCACCGTGTCTTGCAACTTGATTTTCCAATCTTTGATGCGGGAATCTACAATCTCCAGAGAAGGTACCACATAGCTAGTGGCTTCATATACGTCGGCAATGGTAACGCCGGGTCCTTTCAGATCCTTCTTTAGGCAGAATGACAGCTCGCCTTCCACTTTGGGCTGAATCAACTGGGATATCCGGCAAGGCGTTCCCTCGGGTAGCAGCATGTTGTCAAACAAATGCCCATAATCCGGTACATCAACATTCAGCATCTTCTGCATTGCCGCACTGGTAATGCCGATTTTCATGCCTATGAGTTTCTGCCCTTGAGCCTGGCGGTAAGCCACGTTTTCCAGCTGAATTTGATAGGCGTCCGCTACTGTCATCTCTGGAAACTCATCTGTCAAGCGGCCTATCTGAACACGGCTGCTCTCTGCCTCGCGAAGTCGCTCTGCAAGTTCCTTATAATTCATTAAAATCTTCCTTTCTTCAAAAACTGACTATTTTTATCCCTGATCATGATGGTGGTGCGCATTTTTTCTTTTCCACTTTTCTGCAAGGACATCTGCCAATCGGTTGGCCAAAGTCTCCTTACTCCACTGTTCCCTCAGACCTGTCAGCAGTACAGGTGCTGCCAATTCCACCTCATCATGCGGGCCCGGAAGAGAGATCATCATGCTCAGTCCCTCTGTTCCCACTCCAATACGAACACCGTCCTTAACATGACGTCCGGTTCCCTTCTGATATTTGACGATATAGGGTGTTGCCGCTTCTCTGTCAATAGCGCAGATGCCTTCTACACTATGATCCTTGTCCTCCGCACCCACGCCGCCAGTTGTAATAATGAGGCCAAAGCCCCGATTCAAGGCATCCTCCAGCTTGTCTACAATGTCCGCCAAGTCGTCGGCCATGATCTCGCCCACCGTTACCTTGTAGCCCTCCTGCTCCAGAAGACTTTTCAGGTAAGGGGTGTTGGTATCTTCAATCAGTCCCTGCTGCAGCTCAAAGCCTGTGGGGAAAATAATCGCCCGGTGAGACACGTTGCGCCGCAGGTCATCGGTGATCTTAGCCACCTGCTGCAGCATGGCTTCCTCATTCTCCACACCGGCGCAAATCTGGCCCAGAATGCCGTTGGAGTGCAGATAGGTCTCCGGATACAGCGTCACACCAGGAACAGCCCTGAGGGCATCCAGAATGGCGGTTTCCTTGCCCAGAATATTCTCCTGTGGAATGTCTTTAGCCAGAATGTCAAAGGTAATGTGGCGGGGGCGGACATCCACCACCAACACTTCCCCGTCTTGCATCCCCATTGCATGGGCAACAGCATTGGCGAGATCTGTGAGGTTGGTACCGTCCAATGTGATTTCATTGACCCAAAGTTCCGTTTTTTCCAACAAATTTAACCCCATAGTGACTCCTCCTGTATCACATCCAACTTCATATCCAGCAATTGGGCATCCACAATTTGCTTTCCTATGCAAAGAATATCCAGCCGCTCCTCCGTCAACTGTGGAATATCTGTCAGCTTGACACCTCCAGCATAAGCCAGTTGTACCTCGCCCCGGCGGCCCGAGGTTTCCAATACAGTTCGGCACCTCCGTAGGTCCTCAATTCGCCCTGTATCCACCATAAACACACCGGCGCCACCATTCAACGCCTGCCA
>CAKTGD010000206.1 GCA_934561335.1 uncultured Oscillospiraceae bacterium | reverse complement strand
GGCCGAAGGGGCTCCCCTGCTAAGGGAGTAGGCCGTCAAAAGCGGCGCGAGGGTTCAAATCCCTCCTTCCGCGCCATAGAAGAAACCCTGTAACCATAACGGTTACAGGGTTTCTTCTATGGCCAAAACTAAGCTTAATCAGTTTGCCGGACTATCGGGAAAATATTGAGTAACAGTCCTGATAAAAGTAAGGCGAAAGCGGAATACCCCCAGAGGAGCCGTTCCGCTTTCGGCTTTGTCATGTGCCGCACCGGCAAAAAACTCCCCCGGCCATGCGGCCGGGGGAGCGCAGGTTCACTTATTACAAATAATGTCTATTTTAGCGGAACAGCTCGCCCACCGTGGGATTGGCTGCGGCCTGCGATTCATCGGTATCAATGTGCATCGTGGTGGTGCCATCCTTGTTTACGCGGACAACCACATCATCAAAGATCAGCTTCCGGCCCTCGCCGCCGCAGGCAACCTTGATAATATCGCCGTTCTTAATGCCCAGCTCGTTGGCATCGTTCTCCAGAACATGCAGGTGGCGCTTGGCAATGATCACACCCTCGCTCAGCTCCAACTCACCCTTGGGCCCAATCAGCTTGCAGGCGGCGGAACCCTTCAAATCGCCGCTCTCGCGGACGGGGGCGTCAATACCCAGCGTGCGGGCATCGGTGGCTGAAATTTCCACCTGGTCAGCCTTACGAGTGGGGCCGAGAATGGACACATTCGCCATTTCCTTCTTGGGGCCCACGATGGTCAGGCGCTCATTGCTGGCGTACTGGCCGGGATAGGACAGGGGCTTGCGGACAGTCAGCTGATAGCCCTCGCCAAACAGCTTCTCCACGGATTCCTGAGTCAGATGGATGTGACGGGCAGATGTTTCGATCATGAAAGACATGGTAACTTCCTCCTTTATAGCGGGCGCTTTTCGCGCCGTACCTTCTTCGTCATTGTATCACAGCCTTCTGTTTCTTGCAAGGAATATTTCCCCATTTCCGCCTATCCGAAAAAGAATTCCGTCTTTTATAAATCATGAAACGTAAACGTCACCACATCCACGGGCATGAATGCGATGACGGTTACGTTTATCCTATCAGCCGCGTCATGCCACCAGCTTTACCACATACGCAGCATACAGCGCCAGCATTGCCAAGCCCTGCCAGCGGTAAAATTTCCCTTTCAGCAGCGGCGGCAGCACCGCCACGCAGCACAGCGTCAGACAGGCCGGCAGATCCATGGCCGTAGTCTGCGCTCCGATGGTCAGTCTGCCGCCGGAAACCGCAGAGCACACCGGCAGGATCAGCGTCAGATCGATCACATTGGCGCCGATAATATTGCCCACCGACATGGATGCCTCTTTTTTGGCGATAGCCGTCAGTGTGGTAACCAGCTCCGGCAAGCTGGTGCCGATTGCCACCATGGTCACGCCGATGATGCTGGCCGGCACACCCAGCAGCAGCGCCAATTCGCTGCCATAGTCAATCAGCAGCCGCGAACCGATCACAATCGCCGCCACACCAATTACAAACATCGTCAGCTTGGACGCTATCTTACCTTTGGAAGGCGCCTGCCGCGCAGGATGTGCCGCCTGATTGACCCGCATACTGCTGCGGGCATCCGCCAGATTGTTCCACAGATAGGCGGCAAACACCACAAAGAGCAGCATACTGGGCAAAAACGGCAGTGCGCCGCCCCGGCACAGGATCATCAGCACCACCGCGCCCGTTACCATCAGCAGCGCTTTCAGACTAAAATGCTTTTTACTCACCGCCGACGGGATACACAGCACCGAGATACCCATAATCAGTCCCAGGTTAGCGGTTACAGAGCCCACCGCGTTGCCCACGGCCAGATCCACCTCGCCCTGAAGCACACCCGTCACAGACACCGTTAATTCCGGCAGCGTAGTGGCCAGCGACACAATGGTCGCACCGATAATGAACCGCGGCACACCGGTAACCTCCGCAATCCATACCGCTCCATCCAAAAACCAATCGCCGCCCTTAACGATCAGCGCCAGACCTACGGCAAACAGCAGTATTGTAACCCAGATACTCATACCTCAGCTCTTCCTCTCTTACCAGAATGTGTCGCGCCGCAATTTGTTTATTATAAAGCAAACGTATTCCATATGCAACATCGAATCTTTACGCACGCCACCGCCTATGTAAGTTTCGTAAACATATTGGCCAGTAATCTCACCCGCCGCGTCATAGGCTTTTTGTCACAGTGCCGCGCACGGCGTTTTCAACAGACACCCCCACTCTTGTGCGCGGGCGCGGTATCTTACCCAGCGCATCACGCTGGCCGTGTGACAGTTTTGTGACACTTTCCCCGCACTTTTGCGGGGGAAGTCAGAGACTTCTTCTGATATGATACAGACAAGG
>CAKTGD010000205.1 GCA_934561335.1 uncultured Oscillospiraceae bacterium | reverse complement strand
TAATGGGGTATTTCTGCTTGTGTTCGGCAGAACGCAGGAGTTTCAGTATCTGTGGGGGATTGTGAGAAGGAAGCTTAAGAAAAGTTAGGAGGTTTGCCTATGGTAGAAATGGTCAGAAAAGCACAGGATCAGCTGCTTCATTATCCGGTAAGAAGCGCAGGAGCCGAAGTGAAACGAATGATACGTCAGTTATTGGGACAAAAGGTGGCGCCCAAAGACAGCTTTAACTGGCCCAATGGTCTGCTTGCGAAAGCATTGATTGACTATTATTATGCACATCAGAATTCGGAAGAAGCAAGAGAGATACAGGATGCTCTTAAGAAGTACTGCGACCGTTTTATTCATAGAAAATATAAAATGTATTATCTGGATGATGCGTTAAGCGGGCTTGCACTTATTGAACTGCATCAGATCACGAAGGACGAGAAATATAAGCAGGCGGCAGACGCTGTAGCACAATATTTGTTTCAGCATGAAACCGATGACATGGGAAGTCTGCTTTACCGCCCGGCGCAGCAGAACGGTTACATATTTGCAGACATGATTGGTATGATCTGTCCGTTCCTGTGCAAGTATGGAGTGACCTACGACAGCAATGCAGCAATAAATCTTGCTGTGACGCAGATTACGAATTTCATTGCCTGTGGTATGGATGAAAAGACCGGATTGCCTTACCATGGCTATGAATTGGAAAGTGGCATGAAATACGGAGTAATTGGCTGGGGAAGAGCAGTCGGCTGGCTGATGATCGGAATGTCAGAGACTCTTGCCCTGTTAGAAGAAAGCAGACCAAGCTATGAGGCAATCAAACAGGCATACCGCCGTATGGTGGATAAAGTAGAGGCTTATCAGCTTGCCGGTGGATGGTACACCTGGCAGCTTCCGGCAAAGGAGGGACCGGTGGACACCTCTGCAACAGCAATGATCCTGTATGCGATTTCCAGATCCCTCAATATGAAGGTGCTGATCGGTATTCATAAATCGAGAATGCTGAGGGGCCTGGAGGCTTTGCAGAGCATTGTAACAGATGGAGAAGTCCCGAATGCACTGGCAGAATGTCAGGGCTTTGGTATGTACCCGCAGGTATACGGAAGCTATCCATGGTCACTGGGACCGGCATTGTCCTTGTTTGTTATGAATGAAGATCAAAAAGAGGGAACAATTTAAATGATTATTATACAGCTTGCAGGGGGGCTTGGAAACCAGCTTCAGCAGTATGCATTATATCAGAAATTTAAAAGCATTGGGGTAGAAGCAAAACTTGATCTGTCGTGGTTTGAACAATTCGAAGATACGTGCAGAGAGTTGAAGAACAAAGAACGAAACAAAGACGATCATGGAACAAATAAAATAAAACCGGCAATAAAACAGGATATTGTGGTTACGAACCGCCAGTGCGAATTGAATTTCTTTGAACATCTGCCATATGAAAGCTGTACGAAGGAAGAGAAAACCGTACTAACCGGCTCACAGGGGCTTGCAGGGAAGCTTCGCAGAAAACTGCTTCCGCAGACGGTACACTGGTATAAAGAAGAGCAGATGTATGATCCGGAGCTGTTGAATTACAGAAAGATGTATTTATCAGGTTACTTCGCATGTGAGAAATATTATGCAGATATTCTGCCGGAATTACGCGAGATGATTCGCTTTCCGGAGATTGTGGATGCACGGAAGAGAATGGCGAATGAAGAGATACTTAAGAAAATCAGGAACAGTCATGCGGTCAGTGTGCATATTCGAAGGGGCGATTATCTTCAGCCGGAGAATGCGGCAATGTTCGGGAATATCTGTACAGAGGAATATTATGAGTCCGCATTAAATTATATGAAGGAGAAGATCGAAGATCCTCATTTTTTCCTTTTCTCCGATGACGCGGCTTATGTAAAGGAGCACTATCAGGGGGACGAATATACGATTGTGGATATTAACCATGGTGATGACAGCCTTTACGATATGTATCTGATGAGCCGGTGTGAGGGGAATATCTGTGCCAACTCCACCTTCAGCTTCTGGGGAGCGAGATTAAATGGCAGAACAGATAAGATTATGATCCGGCCGACCATTCAGAAGAACAGTCAGGTATTTAAAGAAGAAATAATGAAAGACCTGTGGAAGGGATGGATCTTCGTTGATCCGCAGGGAAAGCGGTATTCCTGAGAAGTAATAAGAAAAGGAAATATTTGAATGAACAGGTTAAAACAGGATTGGAAAAGTACATTAAAAACTGTCGGGACGTATAGCTTTCAGCTGGCTGTAATTATAGAGGTTATACTGGTGATTCTGGATAAAAGTGAATTTCTGTATCCTTTTGAAGGCTGGACCTTCCGGATTACATTCCTGCTTTGCTTCATAAAGTTTCTGTGTGCGGAATGCACGGCAGTATATACATGGA
>CAKTGD010000204.1 GCA_934561335.1 uncultured Oscillospiraceae bacterium | reverse complement strand
GCAATACGTAAACTTCATTAACAACAAGCCCATTGGCAGAATTAAGTATGCACTAAATTAATTCCGCCAACAGGTATTCTATATATTTAAAGCGATACAACAATGGCAAAGAACAATAAGCAGACAGTTGGTCAAGCCGATAACAGCACCAAAAAGGCTACAAAGAAAAAGAAGAAAGTCAAGGTTTCGCATATCGTGAAACCCGAAAACATGACTTTGGAGGAATGGCAAATTAAACTGCGCAAGCAGGTAACCGATATTGAGCACTTCGATATCAGTTATGTTGATGATGCCCTTTCCCCTGGAGAGTACATCGTTCGCAACCCTGAGAAAAACAATGAATACAAGGTGGTGTATCGTGGAGCCAACAGCGAATGGAATTATTGTTCCTGCATGGATTTCAAGACTTCGAGACTCGGCACTTGCAAACATATCGAAGCCGTCAAGAAATGGTTTGGCGGAAAGAGGGGCGTGCATGTACATCGGGAATTGCCACCTTATACTTCTGTCTATCTCTCCTATCGGGATGAGCGATGCGTAAAGATTCGTATCGGCTCAGACAACAAGGAGGCATACGAACAGTTGGCCAAGGATTACTTTGACAAGAACCGCATCTTGAAGAAGTCAGCCTATGCCCGCATTGGCTCTTTCTTGAAACAAGCTCGCCAAATCAGCGATACATTCAGATGCTATAAAGATGCCATTGACTTTATCATCGACATTCGCGAAAAAGCGAAAAGAGAGAAGATTGTGAAGACATACGATGATAAAAAACTCGACAATCTTCTGAAAGTAAACCTCTATCCTTACCAGAAAGAGGGCATCCGCTTTGCTGCAAAGGCAGGAAAGGCTATCATTGCCGACGAGATGGGTCTCGGAAAGACAATTCAAGCTATCGGTACTGCCGAACTGTTACGCAAGGAAGGTCTTATTGGCTCTCTACTCATCCTCTGCCCAACCTCGCTCAAATACCAATGGCGAAGTGAAATCAAGAAGTTTACTGATGCCGAAGTCTTCGTCATAGAGGGAAGTCATCTCAAGAGAAAGGAAGCGTACAACCGTCCGGAACCTTACAAGATTATTTCCTATAATAGTGCCGCCAATGACATCAAGATACTCGGCAGTTTGCAAACCGATATGCTCATCATGGACGAGGTGCAGCGCCTGAAGAACTGGAACACGCAGATTTCCCGTGCGGCAAGAAAGATAGAGTCAGATTACTCCGTAATTCTATCCGGTACCCCATTGGAGAACAAACTCGATGAACTCTACTCTATCGTGGAGTTTGTTGATAATTTCCGCCTTGCCCCTTACTACCTCTTCAAAGACAAGCATATCATTACTGATGAAACAGGAAAAGTATTGGGCTATAAGAACTTAAACGACATAGGCAAGAAGCTGAGCGATATCCTCATCCGTCGTCGCAAAAAGGATGTGAAACTCCAGATGCCTGAGCGTTCTGACAAGAACCTTTTCATTCCAATGACCAACGAGCAGATGGAGATGCATCAGGAGTGGCAGAACCAGGTACGTATCCTGGTTCTGAAATGGCGCAGGATGCATTTCCTGTCCGATAAAGACCGCAAGCGTCTCCTGCTCTTCCTCTCGCAAATGCGTATGGTATGTGACAGCAGTTATATACTCGACCAAAAGACGAGATACGATACCAAGGTGGATGAATGCGTGAACATCATCAGTGACATTATCAGCGAGGAAGGTGAAAAGGTTGTGGTATTCAGTCAGTGGGAACGCATGACCCGCCTCATCGCCAAGGAACTGGAGAAAAAAGAAATAGGCTTTGAATATCTGTATGGCGGTGTGCCATCCGAAAAGCGCAAGAACCTGGTTGATAATTTCATGAACGAACCATCGAGCCGGGTTTTCCTCTCTACAGATGCCGGAAGCACAGGCTTGAACCTGCAATCAGCTGCAACCATCATCAATATCGACTTGCCTTGGAATCCTGCCGTTCTCGAACAGCGTATTGGTCGCATATATCGCCTTGGGCAGCAGAACAACATCCAGGTTATCAATCTCGTAACACCTGATTCCATTGAGGCGGAGATGCTCGGCAAGTTGCGTTTCAAAACCTCCATGTTTGAGGGCGTTCTAGATGATGGCGAAGATTCCGTATTCATCACAGATGATAAGTTCAGCAAGATGATGGAGACCGTGAGCGGTATGGTGGAAGAGGATGAAGAAACAGACAAGGCTTGCGACGAACATAAATCTGACGAGAAAGAAGAAGAAGTTTCCATCCAGCAACAAACGAATTCATCTTCGAACAAAGAATCCGTCACTAATCGCTCAAGTCAGCCAAAGGATTTGGTAGCCCAAGGAATATCTTTCCTCTCAGGCTTAGCCGAAACCTTAAAGTCGCCAGAAGCCACAGCCCAGCTGGTTGATTCCATCGTTGAGAAAGACGAGCA
>CAKTGD010000203.1 GCA_934561335.1 uncultured Oscillospiraceae bacterium | reverse complement strand
GGATATGGATTTTACCATGGGCTGCGATGAAAACGGGATCATTCAGGGCGTGAAAGCCAGCGTGGTATCCGATACCGGCGCGTTTGCCTCGCTGGGCGGGCCGGTGCTGGAGCGGGCCTGCACCCACGCGGCAGGGCCATACGCCTATGAGAATTTTGAGATTGAGGGGCGAGCCTATTACACCAATAATCCGCCGGCCGGCGCGTTCCGGGGCTTCGGCGTGACCCAGACCTGCTTCTGCACCGAGACGCTGCTCAATCAGATGGCGGATTTGGTGGGTATTTCCCCGTGGGAGATCCGCTACCGCAACGCTATCCGTCCCGGCGGCGTATTGCCAAACGGTCAGATCGTAGATGATTCTACGGGTCTTGTGGAGACGTTGGAGGCCATCAAACCCGCCTATGATGATGCAATGAAAAAAGGCGATCCCGTGGGCATTGCCTGTGCTATGAAGAACGCAGGTGTAGGTGTGGGGCTGCCGGACTGGGGCCGCTGCAAGCTGATTGTGGAGTCTGATGGAAAGGTGCATATCTATTCCGGCGCCAGCTGTATCGGTCAGGGATTGGGCACCGTGCTGGTGCAGACGGTGGTGACATGCACCGGTTTGCAGCGCGATGATATCGTGTACGAGCGGAACAACACTTGGATCGCACCGGATTCCGGCGACACCTCCGGCAGCCGCCAGACGTTGGTAACGGGAGAAGCAACACGCCGCGCCTGTGAAAAACTGAAAATAGAGCTGGATAGCGGAAAGACTTTACAGCATATGATAGGACAGGAGTTCTACGGTGAGTATCTGGCCAAAACTGACCCCCTTGGCGCGGATGTTCCCAACCCTGTCAGCCATGTGGCCTATGGATACGCGACACAGATGTGTATTCTGGATAAGGAAACCGGCCGCATTAAGAAGATGGTGGCCGCCCACGACGTGGGCAAGGCAGTGAACCCCCTGAGCATTGAGGGACAGATTGAGGGCGGCGTGGTCATGTCCATGGGATTTGCGCTGACCGAGAAATACCCCATTGATGAGAATTGCAAGCCCACCGCTAAGTATGGTACGCTGGGACTGTTTCGTGCCAACCAGCTGCCGGAGCAGGAGATCGAGGCTATCGTGGTGGAAAAGCCGGGGCTGAATGTGGCCGGCGGCGCTATCGGTATCGGTGAGATTACGTCTATTCCCACAGCGCCGGCCATTGCTGACGCATATTTCCGGTTGACTGGCCAGCGTGAATTCTCCCTGCCACTGAAAAATACGCCGTACGCTTCTAAAAAATAACAGGCAAGAGCCGTGACAGGATCAACCTGTCACGGCTCACAGAAAGTATCCTTAATTATCCTTTTACAAGCGGGAAAGAGACTCCTGCGTGTCTACATCCCGCAACTCATCGGCGGGGACTTCATAAAGCAGCAGATACCTTTCATGCTGCCGGATCACTGTATTTCCACCGTGATCGCCTTGAATTCTTAATAGCTCCGGGAAAAAGCGAGAAGGGAAGATGCAGGGATTTCCGCGCTGGCCGGCATGTCCAAGGCCAACGATGTGATCAGGATACCGGGCATAGAAATCCACGAGCTGCGCTACACTTTCGCGCCGCAGCATCGGCTGATCCGCTACCTGAAACAGCAGCGCATCACAGGAACGCAGTGCCTGAACGCCAAGATATATGGTGTGGCTCTGACCAATTTGGGGCTGAGTGTTCACAATCGGTGTAAAGTGAAACTCCTTCGCAAGTTTTACAATACTTTCATATTGTGTGACCACGACAACAGCAGCCAACTTCTCTGTGGGAACAGCTTCCAGCGCATGGCGAATCAGCGTTTTTCCACGCCATTCCGTCTCAAGCTTGTTGCTGCCAAAGCGCTCGCCCATTCCAGCCGCCATTACGACACAACCAATTTGCATTTACATCACTCCTGTTTACGTAACGGTACTTTTGGTAGTATATCCACATTTATGAAATAATGTCAATCTTTAAGCGGGTATTCTGTAAATTTAAATAGCAAAATCTACTTTCCATCATAATTGATTTGTGCTATGATAAACTCTATCAATATGTGACATAACTTTTTTGAATAACGGTTCATCCTACCGGTATCTTGAACCGAGGCTGACAGCAAGGAGGAAGATCATATGGGTGAAGTAGGAAAGAGTCAAGTCCGTGTAGACGCCCACGACAAAGCGACAGGCCGGACAAAATACTATGAGGATCTGATGCCTCGGAATGCGCTGTATGTGCGCATCAAGCACGCGGAGATCGCCCATGGTTTTGTGAAATCTGTGGACACCATCGCCGCCGAGGCCATCGCGGGCGTGGTGAAGGTCATCACCTGCTTTGATGTGCCGGACATCGCGTTCCCCACGGCGGGCCACCCGTGGTCCATGGATCCCGGCCATCAGGACGTGGCCGACCGCCATCTGCTCAACCGCCATGTGCGGTATTGGGGCG
>CAKTGD010000202.1 GCA_934561335.1 uncultured Oscillospiraceae bacterium | reverse complement strand
ACGGCCACAGCCGCCGCCAGGAGGTAAAGGAGCTGATCGCCTCGCTGGAGGAGCGGTACCCCGACCTGAAGCAGAAGCTGTTCGGCAGCTTGCAGCGCTATCCGCTGTACGGATGGAGTCTGGAAATGCCGGAGAAATAAAAGCGGTTTACCGAACCGGATAAATCTTATAAACAAATAGCAAGGGAGCAGCAGCATGTCAATGAACCAAATGAATTCATCCCCCTCAAAACGCTTTGATATCAGCGCGGCGGCGCTTCACATCCTCGCCATGGCCCTTATGCTGATGGATCACCTCTGGGCCACCCTTCTCCCGGCGCAGGACTGGCTGACCTGCGCGGGTCGGCTGGCCTTCCCCATCTTCGCCTTTATGGCGGTAGAGGGGTATTTCCACACCCACAGCTTTCAGAAGTACGCCCTGCGGATGCTGCTGTTCGCGGTGCTCTCCGAGGTGCCCTTCGATCTGATGTACGGCGGCACGTGGTTCTATCCCGTGCACCAGAACGTCATCTGGACGCTGCTGCTGGGCCTTTTGGGTATCCGCCTGATGGAGGCGGTGCGGCAAAAGGGAAAGCGCTGGCTGTACCTGCTGGTGTCGATTCTTATCGTCATCGCAGGCGCGGCGCTGGGCACGCTGGGCATGGTGGATTATTACGGCGCCGGCGTATTGACGGTGCTGATCTTCTACTTCTTCCGGGGCCGGAAATGGTGGTGCCTGTTGGGGCAGCTTCTGGCCCTCTACTGGGTGAATGTAGAGCTGCTGGGCGGCCTGATGTACCCTGTGACGCTCTTTGGCATGGATTTCGAGCTGTGCCAGCAGGGGTTGGCGCTGCTGGCGCTGATTCCCATCTGGCTCTATCGCGGCCGTCAGGGCCACCACAGCAAGCCCTTCCAGTATGCGTGCTACGCTTTTTATCCCGTCCATATGCTGGTGCTGGCGCTGGTGCTGCGCTGCGTGAACTAACGGCGGCACCACACCAGCTTTGACGGCGTTCGCGCCGCGCAAGCTTCCGTGAAACGAAAATGGGCGGCAGCGCCGCCCATTTAAATCATGTACCCAAGACCCATTTTACCAGCAGCAGCAGGCAGAAACCCGGCAGACCCAGCACAGCCGTAACCAGCGCGTTGAACAGATTCAGCCCAAGGCTCAGCCCCGTATAGGCGGTGGTGAGGTTCAGCGCCCACACCGCGCCGAACCCCAATGCCGTATTGACCGCCAAGCGCAGCGCCAGCTTCAGCGGCGTTCTGAACAGCCGCCAGAGGGCGATCAGCAGAAACAGCAGCACCAGCCCCAACGATACTTTTTCTATGATCGACACGTGTTCCCTCCCTTGACGGATGCCGCAGCGATACAGTCCTCCTGCGGCGCGGCGGCGGCGCGGTGTCCGCCTGCCGGCATTCCGGCGCGTGCCTTGACGCACCGCAGGTAGTAATCGTACTTTGCCTTCAGGGCGTTGATCTCAAAGATGCTGGCCTCTACCAGCTCCGGCTCGCAGGCGCAGTTGAACCGGTCATAGGCCTCCTTCAGCTGGCGGCTGAGCTGTTCCAGCTCCTGACGCAGCTCTCTGTCGGTGGGCCACTGGGTATCCTTCTGCTTTTTTGCCATGATATGTCCTCCTCAATTGAGGCGGGGAGGCATCGCTTCCCCTGCCTTACAGTGTACGAGTAGTTTGGACAAATATGCCGGAGTTTAACCCACATTTTTCAGGAGGTGTACAGACATGACCCATGAGGCGTATATGGAGCAGGCGCTGCTGCTGGCCCGTGAGGCCGCCGCGTGCGGCGAGGTGCCGGTGGGCTGCGTCATCGTCCGGGACGGCGCGGTGATCGGCCGGGGCCGCAACCGGCGGGAGGAAAAGCAGGCCGTTTTCTCCCATGCGGAGATGGAGGCCATGGCGCAGGCCAACGCCGCGCTGGGCACATGGCGTCTGGACGGCTGCGACCTGTATGTGACGCTGGAGCCATGCCCCATGTGCGCCGGCGCCATCCTGAACGCGCGGGTGCGCCGTGTGTTCTACGGCGCCCGCGACCGGGCCATGGGGGCCTGCGGCGGCGTGCTGAACCTGTTCATGGAGGACTTTCCCCACCGTCCCCAGCTGGTGGGCGGCATTCTGGCGGAGGACTGTCAGGCGGTGCTGTCGGCGTTTTTCAAGGGATTGCGGAAATAGGAAATCACGAAATAACGCAAATTTTTGGAACATTTCGGGAAAAATTTCCGTCTTAATAAATAGAGGCCCACTACTTTCACGAGGTACACCCCATGAAAAAGCCGATCTGTTTCCTTTTCGCTGTTCTCCTTCTGCTGAGCGCGGCTGGCTGCGGCGGAAAACCCATCGACACCCCATGGATGGAGGATCCCGACACTACCGTGAGCAGAGTCTCCAGCTCAGAGGCGCTTGATTCCGGCGCATTGAACGCGGATCAAATGACCATCAGCAGCGTTCTCCATTTTCCCATCTATAAATTTGACACGCTGG
>CAKTGD010000201.1 GCA_934561335.1 uncultured Oscillospiraceae bacterium | reverse complement strand
TGCCCGCCACGATGGTGGCAAAGGCGGCGGTGGGGCCTGCGATCTGCACCCGGCTGCCGCCGAAGAAGGAGATCAGGAAGCCTGCAACGATAGCGGTGTAGATGCCCTGCTCCGGGCCAACGCCGCTGGCCAGCGCCAATGCAATGGAAAGGGGCAGCGCGATGATGGCTACGATGACGCCCGATACCGCGTCCTTGGCGAACTGCTTGCCGGAATAGGATTTCAAGCAGTCAAACAGCGCGGGGGCGAATACTTTCTTGTGCATAAGGAACCTCTCTCTTGTCCATTTTTTGCCGCGACGCGGCCTTACCCATCATAGCGCTTTGTTCACACTACTGCAACCCTAAAAACGGCGAAAATACTGCCTTTTGCGGGATTTCTTTGTGGGAATGATACAAAGAACGGCGCAAAAAAGAAACTTTGGCATTGACTTATTTTGGGGAAAATGGTAATTTCATCATAAGAATCAGGAAAAAGGAGCGGATCATGAACGAAGTAGAACTGAACATTCCACCGTACATTGCACCGGAGGAAACAACTGCGCCTTTTGGTTATACAAGACAGATCCCGGTGGTGTTTGCCACCAATGACAATTACGCGCCCTATACAGCTACCGCCATTGCCTCGATTTTGTGCAGTGCCTCGCCGGAGAACTATTACCGTATCTATATCCTGCATACCGGCCTTGACAGCAGCTATATCGAGCGGTTGGAGGGCATGGGAGGGCGCAACGCCGCTGTGCGCTGCCTGCAGGTGCAGCCGCTGCTGGAGCGTCACGGCACTGCGCTGTACGAGCGAGCGCATTTTACCAAGGAGACCTTTTACCGGTTTTTGATCCCGGAGATATTCTGCGATTTTTCTGATGTGATCTATCTGGACGGCGATCTGGTGGTGACGGGAGATATCGCGGATATGCTGCCGGCGGATACGGGCGGCGCGTGGGTTTCCGCTGTCAGAAACGTATTGACATGCCGCAGCGCCGAACGGGTTTGGGATGACTTTGGTGTGGAGCCGGAGAAATATTTTAATGCCGGTGTAATGATGATACATATTGGGCAGTGGGTGGCGCATGGACTTACTGACAGGTGTTTTTCGCTGCTGGCCGAGACGCCGAGGGAAAAACTGGTGCTTTTGGATCAGGACATTCTGAACGCGGTTTGCCGGGGACATGTACACTTTTTGGATCCGGCATGGAACTACTGCTGGCATATGGATCATACCACGCTGGAGGAAATTGAACGGCTGTTTGCGCCGATAAAGGCGGCGGTGGACGGAAAATTCAAAATTCTGCACTTTGCCTCAGTTGAGAAGCCATGGAATATGCCGGAGCTTCCTCTGGCGTCCTATTTTTGGAAATATGCAGTTTCTTCCCCTTTTTGTGAAGAAATCCTGACCAGAAGCAGAGCCTCAGCAGCGGCAGAACGCGAAAAAGCTCAGGGAAAAGTGCTGGTCGAGAGAGAAAAAGCACTTGCCGCATCGGAAGAGGAAAGACAGCGGTTGACAGAGGCCCTGGCGGCGCAGAAAATCACGTCAGAAAAAGAGCGGCAGCAGCTGCTGGGATGTCTTGAAACGCAGCGTACCGCCGCAGCGAGGATGGAACGGCAGTTGGAAAGGGAAAAGCAGGAGGTGGAGGATATCCGGCGCTCGGCAAGCTATCGGATCGGCCGCGCTGCTACATGGCTGCCGCGCAAACTGCGGACACTGCTGCGAAAGAGACGAAACAAATAAAGTGAGAAAAACCGAAGCCGTAAGGCTTCGGTTTTTTCGGTCAAAAAGAGGAGCGCGCTTCCCGCAAGGGGAAACGCGCTCTTTCCTTTTATCGGTATTCGGCAGATGCGGCATGATACAGATGCTGCATCAGGCCTGCGCGCCGCTGTCGGTCTCCTGTACCTCCTCGACAATGGTCTCGGCCTCCGCTTCGGCAGCGGGAACCTTCTCTACCACCACTTTGCCGTCATGCAGGACGATTCGGGCGGTATCGCCAGACTTCAAGGTGCCCTCCAGCATCTGCTCGGCCACGGCATCCTCCACGGTGTTCTGGATGGAACGGCGCAGGGGACGGGCGCCATACGCGGCGTCAAAGCCATCCTTGGCCAGTGCAGCCACGGCGTCCTCGTCGGATTCCAGCGTGATGCCCTGCTGAGCCATCCGCTTGCCGGTAACGGCCAGCATACGGTGGGCAATCTTCACGATGTCCGCCTCAGTCAGCTGACGGAACACGATGGTCTCATCGATACGGTTCAGGAACTCCGGCTTAAAGGTGCGCTTCAGCTCCGCCATAACGGCCTCGCGGATGCGGGCGAAGCGGGCAGCCTCATCGGCCTCCTTTTCCTTTTCGCTGCCGTCAAAGCCCAAGGGGGCATTTTCGGCGGCGGTGATGTTCTTGGCGCCCACATTAGACGTCATAACGATGACGGTGTTCTTGAAGTCCACCCGGCGGCCCTGAGAGTCGGTGACGATGCCGTCCTCCAGAATCTG
>CAKTGD010000200.1 GCA_934561335.1 uncultured Oscillospiraceae bacterium | reverse complement strand
AAGGAAGTCAAGGAACGCCGCGCCGACCTGCAGAAGCAGGAGCGCCGTTTACAGCAGAAGGAAGAAAATCTCGATCACAAGACCGAGCAGATCGAGAAAAAGGAAGAAGCGTTGGCTGCCAAGCACGCTGCCGCTGACCGCGAGCAGGAGGAAATCCGGCTCATCAAACGCAGCCAGACGGAGATGCTCGAGCGCATCTCCGGTTTTACTGCGGAAGAAGCCAAGCAGTATCTGATCGAACAGGTGGAGTCTGAGGTTACCCACGAGACGGCCCTGAAGATCAAGGAAATTGAAGCGCGCGCCAAGGAGGAGGCCGACGCCCGTGCCCGTGAGATCGTGGCTACCGCGATCCAGCGCTGCGCCGCCGACCATGTGGCCGAGATCACCGTCAGTGTGGTGCCCCTGCCCAATGACGAGATGAAGGGCCGTATTATCGGCCGTGAGGGCCGCAATATCCGCGCCATTGAGACGCTGACAGGCGCCGATCTGATCATTGATGACACGCCTGAGGCCATCACGGTGTCCTGCTTTGAGCCGGTGCGCCGCGAGGTGGCTCGCCTTGCGCTGGAAAAGCTGATTGCCGACGGTCGTATCCACCCCACCCATATCGAGGAGATGGTGGAGAAGGCCAGACGTGAAGTGGATGCGGTGATCCGCTCCGAGGGTGAACGCGCCGTGCTGGAAACCGGCGTGCGCGGCCTGCATCCGGAATTGCAGAAGCTGCTGGGCCGGCTGCATTATCGCACCAGCTACGGGCAGAATGTGCTGCAGCATTCGATCGAGGTATCCCATATCGCCGGTATGATGGCCGCCGAGCTGGGCGCCGATGTTCACGCCGCAAAGCGTGCAGGCTTGCTGCACGATATCGGCAAGGCGCTGGATCATGAATTCGAGGGTACGCATGTATCTCTGGGTGTGGAATATGCCCGGAAGTACAAGGAAAAAGAAGAGATCGTCCACGCCATTCAGGCACACCACGGCGATGTGGAATGCAAAACGCTGGTGGCATGTCTGGTGCAGGCGGCTGACGCGATCTCTGCGGCTCGCCCCGGTGCCCGCCGCGAAAACCTTGAGAACTACATCAAGCGTTTGCAGAAGCTGGAGGAAATTACCGGGACCTATCCCGGCGTTGAGAAGAGCTATGCCATTCAGGCCGGCCGCGAGGTGCGCGTGATGGTCAAGCCCGAGCAGGTAAGCGAGGATGAAATGGTGATTCTGGCCCGCGAGCTTGCCAGACGGATTGAGAATGAGCTGGAGTATCCCGGCCAGATCAAGGTGCACGTTTTGCGTGAGACCAAGGTTGTGGAATACGCCAAGTAAACAAAATACGCAGTGCGACGTCCTACCCCGGGACGCCGCACTGCTGCCTATCAGGGAGGAAATTGCCATGAAAGGAACACGATTGGCGCTGCTGCTGGCAGCCTGTTTGCTGCTGACGGGCTGCACTGGAAAGAAAGAGAATACCGCATCGCCTGCCATCGACGTGGCAAAGCCATCGGGAACGGCGGCACCGCAGCAGGCGGAGCAGGGGACGGAGAAAAACTGGGACGATGGATTTTCTACCTCTGTCAGCGGACGGGTGGAGGATCCTGAGGGAATGGTGACAGAGCCCCAGCGACAGCTGATGGTGCGTCTGGTGAACGACTGGTACACGGATCTGGCGTTATATGATGAGCCGCAGTTGGGGAACCTTTTTTCCGATGAAAAGGATGCCGCCATGCACGAGGCGTCCATCCGCAGCCTGACCGCAATCCGCCAGCAGGCGCTGGTTGATCTGAGAATGAAGGATGTGGACTATGTACTGACGGTGACAAAGGTGGAGCCGTCCAGCGATCCTGAGGCAGAGGCGGGACAGGTACATATCGAGGCGGAGGAAACAACGGTGATGCACTTTGCCGCCACACCCGATGTGGACAGCAAAATGTATGCCGTACCCCACATTTTTGAACTGGTGCCGGCGGAGGACGGCGGCTGGCTGATCCGGCACCACGAGGCGGATGACAATCCGTATTTCAGCCTGACCTATCAGGAGGGGAAAACCACGGACGCCCGCCTGCCGCAGCTGCTGCGTGCCATCGAAAGGCGGCATCTTCAGAGGCAGGAGACGGTGCAGGTGACGCTTGAGAGCGACCACTCCTATGATAGAGCGGCGGCGGAGACCTATATGCGCCGCTATGACCACCAGCGCAATGACCGGTGGTACGCCTATGACGATGTGGGCGGCAACTGTATGAACTTCGGCTCGCAGGTGCTGCTTGCCGGCGGGATTCCCATGGATGGGCGAGGGAACGGCAAATGGTACTGGCACGGGCAAAACGATCTGGACCTCTCATGGATCAATGTGGGACGGTTTTACAGCTATGCCCGTGAAAACCGGGGCTACGGACTGGTGGCGGATACGGAAGCCAATTATTATACCGGCGAGGTGGGGGATATCCTGATTCTTGGCCCGGATGGCGGACACAACCACACTACCGTAATTTCCGGCATTATCAGAGATGCATCGGGGGAGAC
>CAKTGD010000199.1 GCA_934561335.1 uncultured Oscillospiraceae bacterium | reverse complement strand
CGCCAAGGCAGACAGAGGGGACAGCGACGCAGTTGGGGTATACGGATTCGATCACAGACTTCAGATTCTGGAACAGCGGCGTGTCGATATCCGAAACGGGAGAGGGGTTTCGCCCACCTAGGCAGGTGACCTCTACGCCTAGCTCGGAGCCGATGATCTCCCGCAACTTCTCTGTCACACTGTCAATGGTATCACCGGGCAGCGGACGACAGTTCAGGGTAACGCTGACTTTGCCGGGCATCACATTGGGCGCGTAACTTCCCTGCGCCATAGTCATGGCCACCGTGGTCTGAAATTTGGCCGCCACGCCGGGGTCGCTGTCCAGCATGGGGAAGAGCTGCTCCTGATGTGCCTGAATGTCCTGATAGATCTCCCGGCGCTCTGGCACATGATCCGCCAGAATGCGGTACTGCAGGGCAATCTCCGGCAAAATGCGGTAGGGCATGGGACTTTCAGCCAACCTGACCACTGCCCGGGCTACGTCCGCCATGATGCTGGCCTTGCCGGGGCGGGCAGAGTGGCCGCCTTTACTGCTTTTGGAGAGCTGGATATCCACGTAGCCCTTTTCGGCCACGGAGATATTGGCAATGGAGCCACTGACACCCATAGAAGCGCCGGAGATGACAGAGCCGCCTTCGTCCAGCACCATGCCTAGCCGGACGCCCCGCTCCTGCAGAGTCTTGACCAGCAGTGTTGCGGCAGGCGCGCCGCAGGTAGTGCTGACTTCTTCGTTATAGCCGTAGGCTAGATAGATGTCAAAATCCGGCTGGAAGCCTTCGGCAATCAGGGCCTCCAAAGCTTCCATGTGTCCCATGATCTGATTTTTGCAGTCCAGACTGCCGCGGCCCCAGAGACAGTCGTCGGCAATCACACCGGCAAAGGGCGGGTGCGACCAAGCGGAGAGATCGCCGGCAGGAACCACGTCCTGATGAGCGGCCAGCAGCAGCGGCAACTTTTCACTTTTCCGAGGCGCTTCCCAATGGTAGAGAAGACCGGCCCGGCCGACAATTTCTTTTTTGAAGGTTTTATGAACGAGAGGATATGTATCTTTCAGATACTTGTGGAACTGCTCAAAGACGGAGAAATCCATCTCTTCCATATTTTGGCAGGATACGGTGGGGAATCTCACCATGCCGGCGAGATGCTCTGCAAGAAGATTGGCCTGTGGAATCATGTGATCAAATCCTCCAAATCGATAATGTAAAAGAATTGAAAAAAGGTTCACAGCCCAAGTGGTATTCCAATCGCTAAAAGTATACCATGTGTTCTGGAAAATGTAAAGAGAAATTTACCCGTGTCGCAAATTTGTGAAAAAGAAAACTTTTGCGAGACATAAGACTTGACGATATGCTGTTTTTTTGGTATTTTTATATAGATGAGAAGAGAGTGTGCCATATGGAATATGTGGTATGCCGCAGTAGTCCCGACTGCTTGAGCGGGATGCTGTATAAAACGGCTGATGATCGGAGGGCGCTGTGGCGAAAAGAGAAGCCTTATATGAAAAGATCCTCGCGTGGTTTAAGGAGCAGACAGCTACCGGGGTCTTGAAGGAGGGAGACGTGATCCCCTCGGAACGGGAACTGGCGGCGCAGTTCAATGTCAGCCGGGTGCCGGTACGGGAGGCGCTGCATATTTTGGAATTTGCCGGAGCAATCGCCAAAGCGCCGGAGGGGATGAAGATTCAGGCAGCCAATAGTCGGTGGGTGCAGCCACAGGTCAGCTTTTCCCATCAGGTGACCCAAGAGACATTGAAGAATCTGTTTGAGGTGCGGATTTTTCTGGAAAGCGCCGCCGCACAGTATGCGGCACAGCGGCGGACGGATGAGGATATCGCCGAGATGCGGGGGACAATCCAGGAAATGCTGACGGCTATGAATGACTCGGAACAGGCGGATAACGAGGAGATCATCAAGGCATCCCACCGCTTTCATCGCTGCATGATCCGGGCGGCGAAGAACCCCATTCTGGAGGAGATCTACGGAAATCTTTTTGAGTTGCTGCAATACTCCAAGCAGCATACACTGACGGTGCATCGCGATCTGCGATCCACGGTAATGGATCATGAGGCCATCCTCTCTCGCATCGAAAGCGGCAATGCCGCAGAGGCGGGGCAGTATGTGCGGTTCCATTTGGAGCGGGCGCTGGAACGCCTGCGGATCAACTCATAACGGCAAAAGCGGCAAGGAGTAGAGAATGGTGAAGAAAAAAACTTTCAACGATATTGAGGCGGCTGACGTGCTGCACCAGGTCTCCAATCTCTATGTATCTACCAAGACCTCTCAGGATTATGGAACCGGAGAGGAGTATTCCTCCGTGGAAGTGCATCTTCTGAAAGCGGTGGTGGATCATCCGGGGATCACACCCAGTGAACTGGCAGACTTTTCCGGTAGGACCCGGGGGGCGGTGTCCCAAAATCTTAAAAAACTGGAAAACAAGGGCCTGCTGAGCCGGAAGACGCTGATGGATTATGCGGGAAAGGTGCAGCTCTGTGTCACTGAGAAAGGACGGGAGTTAGATCGCCAGCACCA
>CAKTGD010000198.1 GCA_934561335.1 uncultured Oscillospiraceae bacterium | reverse complement strand
CTTCTGGCCCGCCACCATGTATATCGAGGGTCTTGACCAGTATCGCGGCTGGTTCCAGTCCTCTCTGCTGGTGGCCGTGGGCGCGCTGGGCCGCGGCGCACCGTTCAAGGAGTGCCTCACCCACGGCTGGACCGTGGACGGCGAGGGCAAGGCCATGCACAAGTCGCTGGGCAACGGCATGGACCCCGCCGAGATCTTTGATAAGTACGGCGCCGATCTGCTGCGCCTGTGGGCCGGCTCTGCCGACTACCAC
Source organism: uncultured Oscillospiraceae bacterium (assembly GCA_934561335.1). The sequence goes on along the minus strand of CAKTGD010000198.1, from coordinate 2,286 downwards.
GTGGACGTGCGCTGCTCTGACGAGATCTTCAAGCAGCTGAGCCAGAACTACCTGAAGTTCCGCAACACCTGCAAGTTCTGCCTGGACAATCTGGTGGGCTTCAACCCCGATCAGCTGGTGCAGCCTGAGGAGATGCTGCCGCTGGATAAGTGGGCCGTCACCCGCCTGAACAGCCTGATCGAGAAGGTGTTCGCCGCCTATGACAACTACGAGTTCCATGTGGTGTCCCATATGGTCAACGACTTCTGCGTGGTGGATCTCAGCTCCTTCTACTTCGATATCATCAAGGATCGCCTGTACTGCGGCGAGGAGAACGGCCCGGAGCGCCGCAGCGCCCAGTCCGCTGTGTGGATGATCCTGGACGCCATGACCCGTCTGTTCGCCCCCATCCTGGCCTTTACCTGCGATGAGGTGTGGCTGGCCATGCCCCACCGTGCCGCCGACGACGGCCGCAACGTCCTGCTCAATGAGATGGTGCAGCCCTATGCTGCCTATGCCCTCGGCGAGGATGAGATGGCCAAGTGGGCCCGTATCGCCGCCCTGCGTACCGCTGTCAACGGCGCGCTGGAGCAGGCCCGCGCCGACAAGACCATCGGCAAGAGCCTGGAGGCCGAGGTGGATCTCACCGTCACCGCCGAGGACGCCTTCCTGACCGACATGGACACCGCCGACCTGGCAGACCTCCTCATTGTCTCGCAGGTTCGCGTGGAGGTGGGCGCGGAGCTGTCTGTAACCGTCCGTCCTGCCGGCGGTACCAAGTGCCTGCGCTGCTGGAAGGTGCTGCCCACCGTGGGCAGCGACGCCGCGCATCCCGACCTGTGCCCCCGCTGCGCCGCTGTGGTGAAGAACCTCCCCGACTTGGCGTAAGCGCTGCCGATTGAGTGCGCTGCTACTTTTGCCTTACTCAGGCTTGCGGCGGTAACTCGTTGTGTCTGCCGTTTCGCAGACCCCTTTGGGCCATGCGAAACGGGACACTTCCTTGCTTGTGGTCACGCTTGATCCGCCGCGGGCGGCGCTGTGACCACAAGCCCCGCTGTGCCGCCGTGGTGAAGAATCTCCCCGACTTGGCGTAACATATCCAACAAAAAAGATGTCTGCCGCATGCTGAGGGCTGATAGCGAAGTATGATACCAACCATGTCATCAGTCATAGCAGGGGCGAGAGAAATCACCGAGAAAGTCCAATGCGGGCTTTTCTCGGTGATTTCTTCTTCCGCACATTCGATTCCTGCCGTGCCATTTGCTGCAATAATTACAGAAAATTAAGGAGGGCGCGTAATGAAACGAAAGCACCATGTTGAGCTAAATCGGCAGGAGCGGCGACTCGCTTTCGACGGGTTGAACCGTTTTCGCAACAAGCTGATTGCAGCCGGACGGTATACAGATGCCGTGGATGAGCTAATGCTCAGGCTCGTCAATGCAAAACCGCAAAAGCACAGAATGTGGGGGGATGGAGGGCATCACCGAAACATTGAAGACCGCCCAAATGGAATGGGGCAAGCAAATGAACAGTATATGAAGTCGCGCAGCGGAGGTTGTAAACAGTGAGTTGATTTACATATGAGGATCATAACCGGAGCATTATTTTCCCTGATGTCCTCTTGCTGTATTATGTGAGGATTCTGCCCGTCATCGCCTTATATCCATGTGGCGGCGATGAACGGTGAACTGATCTGCCCGGAGTGCGGCGAGCATTTCTGCGCGCCGGGACAGGAAGTCTCCCTTTCGGTGGTTTTTCATGGCTGTCCCCTCCTTTTTCCCCATTGTACGCCGCCTTCTGCGCGGATGGCGGCGAAGCGCGTCGGCACGGCAAAAAAAGCAGCCCCGATGGGCTGCTTTTCTGCTTCCGTCCCCTAAAAGGGGCTATTTTTTCGGCGGTTGGCCGTGCCCTGCGGCAGGCGGCGGGTCACGTCATCTGTTTGCGGCGCAGCTTGCGGATATCCTCGCCGAAGAAGGGCAGGATACGGTATTCCCCCTCCAGCCGGGACTGCACCTGCGGCGAGTACCGCTCGCCCAGCTGGCGGGGCGTCAGGTTGGTGTTGATCACCGTCCGGCCGCCGCTGATGAGCCGGCCGTTCACCAGCTGGTACAGGGCGCTCTGGACAAAGCTGGTCACCATCTCCGCGCCCAGATCGTCGATGATCAAAAGGTCGCACTGCTGATAGCGCTGCACATCCTCCCGGGCGGCGGGAGAGTCGTCAGGCCGGAATTTCTCCTCCTCCATCTGGGAAAAGATGTGCTCCGCCGTGTCGTACACCACGCTGAAGCCCCGCTCGCTGACCACCCG
>CAKTGD010000197.1 GCA_934561335.1 uncultured Oscillospiraceae bacterium | reverse complement strand
TAATTTCTTATTCAATTAGTGCGGGGGTTGTTTACCGCTTCAACCGGGCTCCCAGCTGAGCTATACCCCCATATTTTTGTCGGCTCATCGCTGCCGACTTGTTTAATATACCAGAGAGCACGGGAAAAGTCAACCCCCTTTTTTTGAAAATTTTGCAGAATTTTTGTCGTGCAATCACAACAGTCTTTTTCAGCGCCTTGCGAACAAGAGGGAAGTATGCTATACTGAGCAGGATTTCAGAGAAGGAACGATGTCTATGACAGATTATTTTACCATACAACTGTCCGCCGATGAGATTCGCGGCATCAGCAGCATTGGCTTGGCGCATATCGGCGACGGCGTATATGAGCTGCTGGTTCGCACGTGGCTGTGCGCCCACGGAAAGGCTACCGGCAAGGGGCTGCACCGTGCCACGGTCGCGCTGGTGTGCGCGCCCAAACAGGCAGAGCTGAGCGAGCGGATCCTGCCGCTGCTGACAGAGGAAGAGCACGATGTATTCAGGCGCGGCCGCAATGCAAACGTGCACTCCATTCCCCGGCACGCCAGCCGTGCCCAGTACCAGCAGGCCACGGCGCTGGAGGCGCTGTTTGGCTGGCTGTACCTGAGCGGACAGCGCCAGCGGATCAACGCGCTGTTCAACATTATGATGGAGGAATAAGCTATGCCCTTGGATGCTGTTTGCCTGCGGGCAGTGGTGGACGAGCTTGCGCCGCAGCTGACCGGCGCAAGAATCGAAAAAATCCAGCAGCCGGCCCGGGATCAGGTGGTGCTGTTGCTGCGTGGCAGCCGGCGGCTGCTGCTGTGCGCCAACCCCAACCAGCCCCGCATTCATATGACGGCCCAACTGCGGGATAACCCATCCCAGCCGCCCATGTTCTGCATGCTGCTGCGCAAGCACATCGGCAGCGGGCGCATCGTGTCTATTGAACAATCGCCGCTGGAGCGGGTGGTGACGCTGCATATCGAGGCCACCGACGAAATGGGCGAGCAGAGCCGCTTTGCCTTGATTCTGGAAGCGTTAGGCCGTCACGCCAATTTGATCCTGTGCGATAAAGAAGGGCGTATTCTGGACTGCCTGCGGCGGGTGGATCTGGAGATGTCGCAGGAGCGGCAGGTGCTGCCGGGACTATTCTACCGTCTGCCGCCCCGGCAGAATAAGCGCGATCCCCTGACGGTGACGCAGGAGGAATTCACGGCGCTGCTGCCGCGGGAGGAGACGCCGCTGGACGGCTGGCTGCTGGATACGTTTACGGCCATGCCGCCGCTGGTAGCCCGGGAGATCGTCTGCCGCGCCTATGGTCAAAGTGACCACCGCGCCGCCGACAGCCGCCTGTGGGACAGCTTTTCCGCGTGGCAGCGGCAGGTCAACGGAGGCGCGTTTACCCCCACGGTGCTGTACCGCGGCGGAAAGCCTTTCGATTTCACCTACGGCTCCATCACCCAGTACGGCGACTACTGCACCAATGTGACAGCCGACAGCTTCAGCGCGCTGCTGGACAGCTTTTATGAAGAGCGGGAGCAGGCGGAGCGGGTAAAGCAGAAGGGGCAGGATCTTATCAAAACCGCCGCCAACGCCCGTGACCGGGTGCGCCGGAAGATCGCCGCGCAGGAGAAGGAGTACGCCGCCTGCCTCGACCGGGATCACCTGCGCATCTGCGGCGAGCTGATCACCGCCAATCTCTACCGCATGGAGCGGGGACAGCGGAAGCTGACGGCGGAGAACTATTATGAGGAGGGCTGTCCCGCCATGGATATCCCGCTGGACGTGCGCCTGTCGCCTCAGGAAAACGCCGCCCGGTACTTCAAGCAGTACGCCAAGGCCAAGACTGCCGAGAAGATGCTGACCGAGCAGCTGACCAAGGGCCGGGATGAGCTGCGGTATCTGGAGAGCGTGGTGCAGGAATTGCAGCAGGCGGAGAGCGAACAGGACTTCAACGATATCCGCGCCGAGCTGACCGACGGCGGCTATATCCGCCAGCGGGGCAAAAAACAGCCCGGCTTCCAGCGGGCCTCCAGGCCGCGGGAATTCCGCTCCTCCGCAGGCCTGCGGATTCTGGTGGGCCGCAACAACCGCCAGAACGACAAGCTGACCACGAAAGAAGGACAGAAGTGGGACATCTGGCTCCACACACAGAAAATTCACGGCTCCCATGTGCTGCTGTGTACCGGCGGCGCGGAGCCGGATGAGCAGAGTCTTCACGAGGCCGCCGTGCTGGCCGCTTACTACTCTCAGGCCCGGGGCAGCAGTAAGGTGCCGGTGGACTATACGCCGGTGAAGTTTGTGAAAAAGCCTGCCGCCAGCTGTCCCGGCATGGTGGTGTACACCACCTATCAGACCATGTACGTTGATCCGGACGGCGAGCTGGCAAAGAAGCTGAGCGGGAAGTAAGAGCAAAACTGATATTGGAAATATAGGCTGGAACAAAATTGCAAAGGCGAAGGGGTGTATGACTTTGGGCTTAAAAGAGAAAGTCACTTATGAATATATTCGTCATGTAAATAGGCGAACGTTCTGCCCAGTTTGTAGAAAAAGTGAGATGCGAGTAGA
>CAKTGD010000196.1 GCA_934561335.1 uncultured Oscillospiraceae bacterium | reverse complement strand
TATCTTCGATGGCAGGCGTCTTTCCGCCGTTTCCGCAGGGCCTTTTGCGCGGATCGGCAACGGCGTGCAGTTCGCTACGGATCTCGTCGTAAGCCACAAGACCGTTATGATGGCCGTTGACCGCCTCGATGACCGGGCGGGCACCAACGCTGCCCCTGTAAATGGCCTCCAAATAGCACGCGCCGCCCATGGCGTGGTCGATCCCTGACCGGGTTCCGTTGAGCAGCTCCTGAAACGCCTGAGAGTACTTTCCGAAATCGTGCGTCTGTCCCGCCAGCTCCGCGGCAGCCTCCAGTCCTATATCGGCTCCAAACTTCTGGGCAAGCTCCGCAACTGCCAGTAAGTGCTCTTTTACCGTCTGCCGATACCCCTGCGGATTTGGAGATTTCGCGTAATAGATCATGTCATCATCCATGATAGCTCCTGTTCCATTCGGCCGGCTTACTCATGACTGAAGACACGAGAATGCGCCGAACGATATTCAAAAGTCCTCTGAAAGGCCTTGGAGTACTTCCGATGCTTCGGCAATCTCCGGGTCTATTTCAATCTCGACCCGCACGGAATTGTTTTTTTGCGGGACTTTGTCCGGCTGCATGGCCATGAGCTGCAAAGCGGCTTTCTGGCTGGCGTTGAAGCCAAGTGCGTCCCCGACTGCGGCGCCAAAAGACATAGCGTTCCAAAAGTCCATAATACCTCTCCTTTTTTACAGTATAGCGATAAAAAGGCGAGAGAACAAGGCCGTTTCAATTGAAATGACTGCGTGGAGGCTATTCAGCTCCGCCCGGCGGCGCGCGCAAGGAGCGCGGCAGCTCCGGCTTGACGGGTAAGGTCTGGTGATGGTTCTCAGCGTATGACCTTCCGCGACAGCAGTACCAAGAAGTAACTTGTGGACGTGACGCCAAGGAAAGCTTCTGCCAGAGACACCATTTTTGTAATGGTATTCAGCGGAAATAAATCGCCGTAGCCAACAGCGAAAAAGGTTATCCCGCTTGCGTAAATATGCTCAAGCCACGTGCTTGCGCCATGGAAGGACAGAAAGGGCGCGCAATAATATAGCGTACCAAACAGCACGATCACCGCAAGGATCACCAACAGCATTCTGAATGGTTTGGTCCCATAGCCGCTTATGCCATCGAGCATATATCGCCCTGCCTTTTTCAGACGATTCCGCTCACATTTCGTTTTAGATCTCTGAAAATAGAGATGGCAGATGTCCTCATTCTCATACTCGCCGGTTTGCCTGAAATTCTCTTTTAACATGAGCAGCTGCGCGGGATCGCTGGAGGATGCGGCGGTAAGCGGTGGAATTGCGGATACAAAATCCGTGAAGCAGATCCTTCCCGTATTGATCGTCCCGGAAAGGGTGAGGGTTTGGGCTTGCGGCACAGAGAGCTTCCATACAGCCGCGTTTATGCAGTCATCTATATGGAGCTCCTGTATATGGCCGCCGATCTCAGCATACTCGAGAAATTTACACCGCTTAAACGCTAAGGAATCAATATGCGCCTCTCTGATATCCACGGTGTCGATTTCCGCATTTGTTATCGTGACGGTATTTGCCGCAGCTTTCACAAAGCAGATCTCTTTAAATGTAGTGGGAAGAGGATCTAATGAAATAGTCGTGTTGCTGGTTTTGGCGCATAAGAAATCCAGGGAAAGGCTTTGCGATATCAGCATCGTATCTATTTTTACGGTATCCGCTTTTACATAGCGAAAAGAAATTTCCGGAGAAAAGTACGGATTTCCTCCGCACGCGATCATTCCAACAGAAATATTGGAATGATCAAAGCGCGCAAAATCGAATACAAGATTTCCCTGTTCAACGCTTAAATTGCAAAGATCCAGATTGAGGTTGAAAAAGCCCGAATAGGAAAAATCCATATCACCCTTTTTCAGTTTTGACTGCATGATGTGGAAGTGAGCCGGTTCCCCATGATTGTTCAGCAGGGCGCACCGCGCGGAAAAGCCTTCACGTTCCGTATAGGGAAGTGATTCCACCTCATAAGGCAGTTCATCCCCAAGCCATGCGAAGTCATCGATGTATGTATAATTTAAATTGATCTCTTTTCCGGCAGAATAGTACTCGACCAGCTTTTCATAATCAGGGAGCTGTAGCTGCGCAATTTGAGTAACATGACCAGCCTCATCCTTTTGGTAAATCGCTGCACTGATGCCGGAGCCGACATTTGAAATCGCTGACGGATAGATGCCTTCCGTCTGTCTGTTTGTGATTTCCTTCTTCCAGATCCAAAACTCCTGGTTTGGGTTTTCGATTTTTTCAACAAAAATTTGCATGATACACTCCTTGCGGCCTTTGTAAAAATGATTTGCCAAATGGGTGGAAAGACGGCCAAAATGACGGTAACGGAACGCATGCGCGTCCCGTTACCGTTGATTTCTATGCGGTTTTGCGCGGCGCGGACAACGCGGGGCAGGGGAGGGGATCAGCCGTCCAGACCGGCTTTCAGGGCCTCCACCGTTCGCCGCAGCTCCTCCAGATTGGCAAGGCAGGTGTCCAGCTTTTTCCGGGCGGTGGTGCGGTCCACGTCGGCGGAGAGATCCAGCGC
>CAKTGD010000195.1 GCA_934561335.1 uncultured Oscillospiraceae bacterium | reverse complement strand
AGACCAGCAGACAGTATCTGCCGGGAGGATACCGCATGAAGACAGCGCTGTTTGCAGCCTGTCCCGGTGGGTATGTCAGGGTGTATGGATTCCTGCAACGAATGAAAAACAGGTGGCATAGAAGATGAAAAATATAAAGGTCAGCGTTATTGTACCGGTCTATAATAAAGAAAAATACTTAAAAGAGTGCATCGACAGTATTCTGGGCCAGGACTACCGGCAGATAGAACTGATTCTCGTAGATGATGCATCCACAGACGGCAGCGGTGCCATCTGTGACCATTATGCATCGAAGGAGAATGTAAAGGTTATTCATCAGGCGAATGGCGGTCCTACGGCAGCCTGCGTGAGAGGAATGCAGGAGGCACAGGGCGCCTACTTCATGTTTGTGGACAGTGACGATTATATCGATGCTAAGACCATCAGCAGCATGACAGCCAGACTGCAACAGAAAAAGGGTGAGATTGTCTGCTGTAACCATTTACTGGAAAAACAGAAAAAGACAGAGAAAATCGCTTCCGGTGCAGCACCGGGAACCTATACCGGGGAGAAGCTGCAAAAGGAAATCAAGGGAAGGCTCATCGGACAGGAAACCAGGGCGATTCCCATGTCGCGCTGTATGAAGTTAATAGAGCGTTCCCTGTTCGAGGGTAATGAGAAATATTATGATTATGCCATTCGCTTCAGTGACGATTTGCATCTGATGTATCCGGTATTATTAAACAGCAGCCGGGTCGTTATTATGGAGGATGCGTACTTTTATCATTACCGGTATGTGAGCGGTTCCATTATCCATCGTTATGATGAGAAGATGGAAGACAGCGTGAACCGGCTGATTGCCTCCCTGACCGAAGCCGCAAAGGATAAGGCTCCGGAACAGCTTGAGGCAGTTAAGAGGGAATACTGTTATATGATGCTTTATGTGATGAAGAATGAACTGCGCAGTCCGGCAAAGGATTACCGGAAGAGAATCGGGCAGATTTTTACAGAGCCGGAGACGAGAAAGAAAATCGAGGAAACACCGATTGCAGTGCATGAGCGGGCAAATATGCTGCTCTATATGGGCATGGTTTACCCGTCCAAGGGATTGATTATGGCATTGCGGCTGATTATGCGGCTCTATGACAGAAAATAAATAGCTTTAAAGGGAAAGACAGATGGATATTATCAGAGTGATGGGCGGACTTGGCAACCAGCTACAGCAGTACGCGCTGTATCGTAAATTCCTTGCCATGGGAAAAGAGGTTCGTCTGGATATTTCCTGGTTTACCAATGCACAGGTACAGGACAGTGTGCTGGCAAGGCGGGATTTGGAATTAGAATTATTTGAAAATCTGGAAATGCAGACGGCTGCACCGGAGGAAATCAGGGCGGTTCTTGGAAGGTTGTATGAAGAACCGGAAGGGTTTGCGACAAAGCTTCGCCGTAAGGTAAAGCCTGACAGCAATCCGGTTTTCACAGAAAGTGGCATGTACCACCCGGAGATATTCCAGATGGAGCAGAAATATCTGGTAGGCTACTGGGCTTGTGATAAATATTATGCAGATGTGATGGAGGATATCCGGAAGCAGTTACGGTTTCCGGTCAGCAGCCGGGAGGAAAACCGCCGTCTTATGGAAGAATTGCAGAAACCCGGACAGGTTTCTGTCAGTGTGCATATCAGACGGGGGGATTATCTGGACAGTGCCAACCGGGATTTGTTTGGCGGTATCTGTACCGATGCCTATTACAATACGGCAATTACCTATATGAAAGAGCGTTTTCCGGGGGCGGTTTTCTATCTGTTTTCGGATGATCCGGCTTATGTCCGGGCGCAGTATCCGGGGGAGGAATACCATGTGGTGGACTGGAACCATGGGACAGACAGCTTCTATGATATGCAGTTGATGAGTCAGTGTACCCACAATATCTGTGCCAACAGCACGTTCAGCTTCTGGGGGGCGAGATTAAACGAGAATCCCGCTAAGATCCGGATACGTCCTTCGATTCACAAAAACACCCAGGTATGTATCCCGGAGGAAATGAAAGAACTCTGGAAGGGGTGGACTTTGATTACCCCACAGGGAGAAATCCTGTAAAAGGAGACGGATGACAATGCCAAAATTTGAGAATGATAAAGTAGTAATGTATCTGCATGGGGGCAGTGGCAACCATGGCTGTGAGGCCATTATCAACAGCACCTGCCACATGATACCGGAACTGCCAAAGCTTCTGGTAACCAACAGCGAGAAAGAGGACAGAACCTATTCGTTGGAGCCTTTGTGTGAGATATTGCAGGAGAAAAAGATTGCCGAGCATTTTTTTGCCCATGTTTGGTATTATGCCTGGCGCAAGATTTTCCATGACCCGGAATCTTTTATGAGATACCGTTTCCGGGCGGTTTTAGGGAAAAACCTTTCCCCGTTATATGTTTCCACCGGCGGGGATATGTATTGCTATGAACTGTCCAGGAAAGAGGCGATAGTTGCCAACAGTACCTTTAACCGGGCAGGAGCCAGGACGGTTCTGTGGGGCTGTTCTCTGGAGCCGGAGCTGTTAAAGGAGCCGGAGATCGTGGCAGATATGAAACGGTACGCGCTGATCACACCGAGAG
>CAKTGD010000194.1 GCA_934561335.1 uncultured Oscillospiraceae bacterium | reverse complement strand
GATTTCGACCGGATCGCTGTCTCTCGCGGACAGCTTGGTTAGATTACCACACCTTGCACTCTTTGTCAACGCTTTTTGCTCATCTTTTCCATCTTTGCAGGCAGTCTCTTTATCATAACCCGCGCTAATGTCTGTTTTCAATATTTGCCAACTTTTTCCACAAGGCACCGCACAAATCAAGCCCCCTCTCCTGTCACTTTTAGCCACTCGCTCTACTACGCAGCAATATGTTACTCCAGCGGGCAAATATAGAAAAAGACGCAGCCTTGAACACGCGTCTTTTTCTACACACTATTACACAATACTATATAGCTGCCTCAGCTCGTCGATCTCGTAGTCAATGCGCAGGCCGTCAGGGCGGGGCAAGTGACCGGGATTATACCAGCAGCAGGGCAAGCCATAGTTGTTGGCACCCTGAATATCGCTGGAAATGCTATCGCCAATCACGAGGCAATTATCCTTCGTAATGCCATCGATGCGGGCAAAAACATACTCAAAATAGTCTGGCGAGGGTTTGGCGGCGCCCGCCTCCTCGCTGATAAAAGCCGCGGTAATATAAGGGGTAATCGGACTTTTCGCCAGACGCCCCCGCTGAACCGAGGCCACTGCATTGGTAACCAGATACAACTTGTGGTCGCAGCTGAGAGCACGGCACACCTCTTCCGCATAAGGCAGCATGAAAGCGCACTGGCTCAGGGTATGAAGGTGCATTTCATTACAGCCCGCCGCATCTCGTTCAAGATTCATGGCCGCCAGGAAGTTCCGAAAGCGCTGCACCACAAGAAACTCCTTGGTGCACTCCCCCCGGTCAAAAGCGGCCCACATCTGGTTATTGCAGCGCTCATACAGCGCAAAAGTCTCATCACTCTCCGGTATATCGAACTTCCCGCAGACAGCGCGGAACGCCTCGCGGTTAGCCCTGTTAAAGTCAAAGAGTGTATTATCCGCATCAAATAGTAAGTAGGGGTACTTCATGCAAGTTATCCTTTATATAAATATGTCGTTCTTCGCCGGACGGGTATAGACCTCCTCCAGTTCACTCTTATGATAGAGATAGCCGGGATCATCATAGTATTTGGCGCCGACAGGACAGCCCTTGACGCAGGCACAGCACTTGATGCAGGTACCGGGAACATGGGCAGGGTCAGCCGGATCAATACTGCCCATCGGACAGTGGGCAGCACACCAGCCGCAGCGGGTACACTTCTCCATGTCTGTTTTGGGCTTCACCTTCAGGATATTGATGGGGCTGCCGTGGCGGTCGCGGGGCGTATAGTAGGGCCGGATGGGGTCGCAGCCGCCTACGGTGACTGGCGAAACATCCCCTGTGGCCAGCTTGGCGGCAACACGGGCAGCAAATGCATCCATTTCCACTTCGTCCTGCGCGCTGGGACGGCCTGCACCCAGCGTGCGGGAAAAGCTGTGCTCCCCCACAAAGGCAGCACCTGCCACGCAGGTGAAACCATTGTCACGCAGCAGCTTACTGAGTTCCATAAGGGCATCGTCATAATTGCGGTTACCAAACAGCACCACCGGGACAGCCAGCGCGCCGGTGCCGTGCACCATGTCCCGCAGATAGGGCATCAGCAGGTTTGGCACGCGGCCTGCATAGGTGGGGCAGCCCACCACCGCCAAATCACCGGCCGAAATGGTCAACTCCCGTTTCCGCTCCTCCGGCAGAGTATAGCTATGCGCAGTATAGGCCGCACCCAGCTTATCTGCCAGATAGCGGGCAATCCGCTTGACAGTTTTTTCCGTGGTCCCGGTGCCGCTGAACCAGACGGCATGCACCGCAGCAATCGACATCATACTTCCTCCTTCCGGCCATAGGGCTGTCAAACCTGAAAATCTTCAGGCGACAGCTTGGTAACATTCAATTCCGCAGGCCGCGGCGGCGTGCGGCGCAGGGGATCATAGCGGAAAGCGGAACACTTGTCCGTATCCTCTACCACGCCTCGCTTGACACAGGCAATATGCCCCTCATCAATGCGGCTGCCCCGCATGCAATAAGCGCAGCGCGGCTCGATATCCTTTCGGAACAGCATTGCTTCTCCCCCCTATCGGCAATATTACAGGCTGTACAGCTTGATTTCGCCATCCTCAGCAGTAGCCTTGAGCTGCGTAATGGGATGCTCGAACGTATTGATGATAAGATTCGCCATGGGATCCTCCAGTTCCTTCTGAATGCAGCGTCGAAGATTACGGGCGCCGTAGACAGCGGAATAGGACTTCTCCACCAGCACATCAACCACTCCGTCATCATATTGGAAGCCAAAGCCCTTATCTGTAAGAGAGGCTTTCAGCTCATCCAGCATAATGCGGGCGATATCCCGGAAATTATCCTCCGTCAGCTGATGGAAATAAATCACCTCGTCCACGCGGTTGATGAATTCCGGACGCAGGAACTCCCGCAGCGCCTTCATCACACGCTCCTTACCTTGTTCACTGCCGGATTTGCCAAAGCCCACCGCGCCGGCAGCCTTGTCAGAGCCGGCATTGGAGGTCATAACGATGACTGTATTTTCAAAATTCACCTTGCGGCCATGGGCATCGGTGATCTGGCCGTCGTCCAGAATTTGCAGCAGCACATTGAGCACGTCGGGGT